>CAZVRM010000231.1:0-3174 GCA_964629605.1 uncultured Oscillospiraceae bacterium | reverse complement strand
CACCCGGGGCAGATCGGGATATTTCTCAATACCCTCCTTGATGCCATAGGTCTCAAACACCTGGCTCTCGTCGGGGGTAAGATTGCGTCCCAGCTCGCCGATGAAGGTGGCGGCACGCAGCCCGGCCAGCCGAACGGCGCGCTCGTACTCATGCTTGTGCTCCTCATAGCCCTCCTTGGGCTGGGCAATGACCACCAGATTGTTCAGCTTACTGAAAGGCGTGTACTGTGCGCCGGGGCCGGTCATGTCAATGATGCCCTCCTGAAAGCCCACGATCTTACCGGCGGTGACAACCGCCATGCCCCGCAGAACGTGAGTCTTGCCGGAGCCCACAGTATCCACCTTGGAAACAACGCCGGGGAAAATACCGCCGCCACCCTCCACCTTGACCCGGGGCTCGATCACGTCCTTAACGGGGGTAATGCGCACGCGCTCGCCGGGACGGGCGATGTCGAACCTGAAGTCGGCAACCCAGTCCTTCACGTCGTCCTCTTCATACATGAAGGCCTTGACGGCGTCGGCGTCCACATAAAGCGTGCCGTTTTCTACCTTGCATTCCTTTGAAAATTGAATGTCGCTGATCTGGATATAGCCCAATTCCAATTTCAAAGCGAACACCTCCTTCTTCTTATTTGTTTTGATTGCTGAGACCTGCCGGGGCATCCAGCCCCACAGCACCGCACAACAGGGTATAGTCGATGAGCTGAAAATCCCTGCGTACCCCCTCGGGCAGTTCCCGCCGGATGGGCGTGAACTTGTCAAAGGTTTCGATGCTGCCCAAGATGATCATGGCTTCCTCCTGCTCCATCTTTTTGGGGTGTTTGGAGACCACCACCGATTTGTATGGCGTCTCGTTGGGCTTGACGCTGCCGGCGAGAGGGTGGGTATACAGCCGGTGACCGGCGTAAACCATGTCCCGCACCCTGACCAGAATCTCCCGATAGGAACTGTGGTGATATTCCACAGCAAAGGTCTTTGGGACACACTCCACCACCAGTGGATTGTTGGTGACGATCAGATAGGTGCTTACGCTTTCCATACTCCCTCCAAAAAACAAGAACAGACCGAACCCGCAGCAAAACCGCCGTTCGCTCTGTTCCTTCGCATCCCCGATGCTGACCTGAGAGATTCCCCTGCATGGCAAGGTTGCTCCGTCGGCGCTTTCGCTTTTCAGAGTTTTGTCCGTTCCCGGTCCCATAGCCTGAGATCTTCACGGGCGGCATGGCGTTCCGTCCGTTTATTCCTTCGGCTCCGCCTGTGGCGGATCTCCCGAAAACATCATCCAAGATATGATCGCATCTGCTGCGCATTTTCACCCTTATTCTATCCATTTCCACGGCAACTACAACCGGAAAAAGTCTTCTATTTGAATTTTTGATGGACAGCATTGATAGAGAAATTCAATGGCTGGGTTTTCTTTCATAGATTGGCTATTTTTTCAAAATTTCCTGTACCGCAGCCAGCGCCCTGTCGATCTCTCCCTCGGTGGTCTCCCGTCCGGGTACAAACCGCACGGTTCCCTGCGGATAAGTGCCCACCGTTTTGTGCGCCTGTGGCGCGCAATGCAGGCCGCACCGGGTCATAATGCCGTATTCATCCTCCAGAAGAAAGGCCGCGTCGGCGTTGTCCATCTGCAAAAAGTCCACCGATACCACCGCCGTCCGGCCGGTCAGCTGCCGACGCCCCACCACGCGGATGCCCTCCAGCTTGGAAAAGCCCTCCAGCAGACGGGCGGCCAGCGCCATCTCATGCTGACAGATCTGCTCCACGCCCACCTTCTCCAGATAGGATAGTGCAGCGTGCAGGCCAAAAATACCCGGAAGATTTTGGGTGCCCGGTTCAAACCGGTCGGGCAGAAAGGCGGGGACGGTCTCCAGATGGGAGATGCTGCCCGTACCACCCGAAAGCAGCGGCTCCACCTCTGCCGCCAGCTCGTCGGCGATCAAAAAGCCGCCGATGCCCTGCGGCCCCAGCAGACCCTTGTGCCCCGCAAAGGCGATGGCATCCACGCCCCAGTCCGCCATATCCACGGGCAGGACACCTGCCGTCTGGGCGCAGTCCACCATGGTCTTGATGCCCAAAAATTGACAATATTCCGCCACGTCCTTCACCGGCATAATGGTTCCGCACACATTGGAGGCATGGGTCATCACCAGCGCCCGGGTGCCGGGTGTTGCCATTTCATAAAAGGCCTCCAGATCCAGCGTGCCGTCGGCTTTGCAGGGAATCAGCCGCACCTCCACCCCCTTCTGCTCCAGCTGGCGCAGGGGACGCATGACGGCGTTGTGCTCCATGGAGGTGGTCAGCACCCGGTCGCCCGGCTGCAAAAGCCCCTTCAGCAGAATGTTCATAGACGCTGTGATGCCGCCGGTGAACACCACATTTTCCGGCTGATCAAAATGGAACAGCCTGCACAGCTGTTCCCGGGTGTCCAGCACCACTTCCGCCGCCGAATAGGCCTCCTGATAGCCGCCCCGACCGATGTTGACCCCCACAGTTTCAATGAAATCCGCCATGGCTTTGCCCACACCGGGGGCTTTTGGGAAGGATGTACTGCCATTATCCAGATAAATCTTGTTCATGAGGAAACCGCCTCTCCCGCCGGGTCGTCCGGCGCACTTGTACTACTATCCTCAGTATAGCGGTTTCGGCTTTCCCGCTCGCCAATTTGATTTATTAAAAATTTCTATAAGGCATGATTAATCGCGCCCCTTTATCCTTTCCCGTTGGGTTGAAACCATTCATTTTTGCATAGTTTTCTTGATTTTCGCCATACTATCGGCGAGGTGAAGCAAATGAAACTGGATCGCAAGGAATATCAGGCTCTGTGCAAGCAGCAGGAGCCCTCTTCTCCTTCACATAAAACCCTGCCCGCCGCCTTTTTGGTAGGCGGGAGCATCTGCCTTTTGGGACAGATCCTGCGGACGGTCTTCCAAAACGCCGGGCTGGACGAAAAAGCCGCCGGAACGGCGGTGTCCTGTTCGCTGATTTTCCTGGGCGTGGCGCTCACCGCCCTGCGGCTGTTTGAAAAGATCGCCAAGTTCGCCGGGGCGGGTACGCTGGTACCCATCACCGGCTTTGCCAACTCCATCGCCTCTCCTGCATTGGAGTTCAAGACCGAGGGCTTCGTGCTGGGCACCTGTGTCAAGATGTTCACCATCGCAGGGCCGGTGC
>CAZVRM010000230.1:0-3194 GCA_964629605.1 uncultured Oscillospiraceae bacterium | reverse complement strand
AGATGATAATGAACTACATTTATCAAAAAGAGTGAAGAAATAAGCTAATTCCAATTTATTGAACAGTTGCTTTTTACAAGCAACTGTTCTTTTTTATTACTTGACTTACGTGGTATATTATTCATAATACGTATTAACCACGCTCTAATGCGCATTATCCGTATTCATTCAAAAAACAAAGCCCAAATAGGTTAAGCAAATACGCTTCCCTATCTGGGCTTTATTACTCATTTTATTCAGTTAAAACGGCTCGGGTCTGCTTTTGAACCAGAGCACTCAACGCGTCCAAGCGCGCTTGCGAGACTGAGATGGTAGGATGCTGCTCAAACTTGAAATCAACCATGTTCTTCAAGTCTGCCTTGATTTCCGGCGTCAGAAGACCGCGAGCGTTGAGAACAAACTCTTTACCGATGCGGGGCTTGCACTTTTTCAGATGCCACTCCGGCGACCGGAGCTGATCTTCGTCCAGTTCGGGGAACAGACTGCGGTTATTATCATATACCGGTGCCATTCCGAGGATCTTCATGGTATCGGTATCGAACAACACGCCGAAGTTACCATAGTGACGATCGGGGTTATAGGTTAACGCGTCCAGCACACACATCCGTCGGAAAGCATCTTCGCTGCCGATAGACGAGAAGTATTCCAGCATAGCAGGAATGGTTTTCTCTCCCTTAAAAATGGCGCTGGCCTTTGCAAGGCCCACCTGCTCATTGGTAAACAGACGGCACTTGCTGATGAGCTTTCCGTGATGGAAGTCCAGATCATACAGAACTGCATGGGGACAAATGGCGGATGCCAGCTGAGAAGCGAGGAACTCGGAAAAGGGCTCAATCTCCCAAAGGGCACTGCCGCTCTTGTAAAGACAGATGTCCTCCCCTTCTCTGACCCAGCATTTGGCGTAATAGCCGTCCGTACCGAACTCCGGAGAAGTAGAGGAAAGGTCCGATTCGCTGATGGTGCCGTCGAAAGCGGCTTCACTGATCAGCTGATTGAACTCGTTGCGATAGAGCGAGACATCATTCCATTGCAAGATGGAATCCACAGGTTTTACCCAGAAAGTGTCGTTCAAAGAAAGAGCGTGGGTGACCTGCAAAAAGCCTTCCAGATCATCACAGCCATAACGAGTGAGCAGTTCCTGAATGTGTTTACGATGTTTGGGAGCCTTCCGGTGTTCCAGAAAAGCCGTTAAGTTGGTATATCCAATGGGACGATAGTCCACATACCAACAACTCTCTGCAAATTCGGGCTCATCAAACACATTGCGAGTACAGGAAAACAATAAAACAGGGATATCTTTGTTCATGAAAAGATACTTCTTCTGAACCATACGTTACCCCTTTCTATTGAACTTCTTATTGATCCTTTGTTGCTTCCGAAACATATTCAACAATGTCTTCTATGTTGCACTGTAAAGATGCACAGATCTTTTCAAGGCAATCCATTGTCACGGGCTGATTCTTTCCCATTTTTGCAAGTGACGTTGAATTGATGCCCGCCACTTTCAGCAAGTCTGTCTTCTTCATACCTTTGTTGATCAACATGATCCACAGGCGATTATAAGACCATCCCATAGCAATCCCCCTTAAAAGCATTCTATGCCAGACAAAACCTTTTGTCAACCAAAATACAGAAAGAAAATCTGTGCAAATCCATAAAAAATCCAATTTCTAAATATTTTATATTGACCTCTGGATAAAATTGTGATAATATATAATTAGAAAATAAAACAGCGGCAGTGTAAAGGAGTTGGCGCTCCTTTACACCTGCGCAGGTGATTACAGCACCTACACCCCGGACTACGTCCGTACCGCAGGATAAGTATACCCTTTTTTAGCAAAAAGTGCAAGAGGGATCCTCGGTTCGTTCAGACGAAGCCCGTATGTCTTGCTATATTTTTGGACACCGTGTAGGCTCTTGCCCTGCACGGTGTTTTGTTTTCCAAAAATCTATTCTATCCGGAGGTAACCCTATGGAAAACACCAAAATGTATCTCAACGTAAACGAAGTGGCCACCTGCATGCAGATTTCCGTCCCCATGGCCTACAAGATCATCCGCCGTCTTAACACCGAGCTGACCGCCATGGGTTATCTGGTGGTGGCCGGTCGTGTCAGCTGCAGATAGTTCGAAGAAAAGATCTACGGCGGCTATACTGCTTAAGGAGGTGCACAATCATGCCGGCTTAAAAGTGCTCAACCGTGAGCGCAATACCGTCCTGTGTGCGCCCACCGGGAAAGCTGCCAGAAACCTGACGAACCGTACCGGTCTGACTGCCAGAACGGTTCACAGTGCCCTTGGCTTGCATCCTCACGAGGACTTTCTGGCTCCCGTCAGATGGGAAACAGTGGATCTGGTCATCGTGGATGAAGCCAGTATGCTGACCCTTGAAATGATGGCCGGCATCCTGCACATCAGCAAGGCGCACAAGACCGACGCCGTATTCTCCGTTCAGCTTCCCGACGGACGTTGTCCCCAGTGGGAGGGCAACCAGCACTTGGTCAATCTGACGCTGGCCTATGCATTGACCATCCATAAATCACAGGGCAGTGAGTATGACACCGTTCTGCTCCCTATCACCTGGGATATGCAGCGGATGCTCAGCCGCAACCTGATTTACACCGCTATTTCACGCGCGAAAAAGCAGGTCATGCTCTTTGGCGATTCCTCGTCGGTGGATGTGGCGATGCGAAGGCTTCTTCCGCCGCGCAGATCTAATCTTGTCGCCAAGACCAGAATGTATCTGTTTCAATGTGCCGGGTAACCCATCAACTAGCCAAGATCACGAGGAGGTAAAGCATGAAAAAGCACATTCCTTTTCCCAGCATCGATCCGGTTGCCACCGGAAGAAACATTCAGCGCTTGAGAGCGCTCAATAACCTTTCGGTCGCCGATGTTCAGCAGTTCTTCGGGTTTGACTCGCCCCAGGCCATCTACCTCTGGCAGCAGGGCAAAAGTATCTGGAGCAGTATCTGTGGTAAACCACCATAATGAACGTATCCGCGATAGATTAGAAAAACAGAAACGGCAGCGGAAGAATCGATTTATAAATCGGTCTCCGCTGCCGTTGAAAAGGAGATGGGTTACTTACAGCAGGTAATGAAATTATCACTCTTGGTGGTAGTTGCGGGAGGTGCAAAGTCCAGCTTGCGGTCGGCGATGCCCAGAATGTCCTCGGGGCGGATCCAGGGACGAC
>CAZVRM010000229.1:0-3205 GCA_964629605.1 uncultured Oscillospiraceae bacterium | reverse complement strand
AGAACAACTGCTACGGTGTTTCCACCGAGATCCACCGCGTTACCAACACCCCCGACCTGGCTACCCGTGCTGCCGCTTATGACGTTCCCTTTGCCGTGGTTGACGGCACCGATCCCATCGCCGTCTACGAGGTCATGCAGGAAGCTATGGAGCACGCCCGCAGCGGCAAGGGCCCCTATGTGGTAGAGGCTAAGGTCTACCGTTATCAGGGCCATTACTGCGGCGACCCCGCCGTCTATCGTCCCGGTGAGTATATGGAAAATGCTCTGGCCAACGACGGTATCGAAAAGCTGGGCAAGAAGCTGATGGAGATGGGCGTTTCCGCCGAAGAGCTGGAAGCCATCAAGAAGGCCGGCAAGGAAGAAATGGACGAGGCCGTCAAGTTCGCCAACGAATCTCCCTATCCCGATCCCTCTGAGGTTCTGGATGATATGTATACTGCCGATAACGAAAGGTGTGTGGCACGATGAGCAAGAAAATTACTGTTAGTAAGGCCATTCGTGAAGGCCTGCTGGAAGAAATGCGTCGTAATGACAAAATGTTTATCATGGGCGAAGATATGGCCGTTATGGGCAACGTGTTCGCCATTACCACTGGTTTCCTGGAAGAATTCGGCCCCAACCGCGTGATCGACACCCCTATTTCTGAGGAAGGCTTCTGCGGTATGGCAGTGGGCGCAGCCATGCGCGGCATGGTTCCCTGCGTGGAGCTGATGTATAACGACTTTGTCACCGTCTGCGCCGACCCCATTTTCAACCAGGCTGCCAAGCTGAAGTATATGTCGGGCGGTCAGTGCTCCATCCCCCTGGTTCTGCGTATGCCCATGGGTTCCGGTCGCCGCAACGCCGGTCAGCACTCCCAGTCTCTGGAAGCTCTGGCCTGCCACTTCCCCGGCCTGAAGGTTGTCGCTCCCTGCTCTGCTGCTGATGCCAAGGGTCTGATCAAGTCCGCTCTGCGCGATCCCGACCCCGTCGTGGTGTTCGAGCACAAGCTGCTGTATGCCCGCAAGGAAGAGATCCCCGAGGACGAAGATTACCTGGTGCCCATCGGCAAGGCCGACATCAAGCGTGAAGGTAAGGATCTGACCATCATCACCTGGAGCCGCGCCGTCAACTTCTCTCTGGAAGCTGCCGAAATGCTGGCGAAGGAAGGCATCAACGTGGAGGTTCTGGATCTGCGCACTCTGGTTCCCATTGACTGGGAAGCCATCAAGGCCTCTGTTTCCAAGACCCACAACGTCATCATCGTTTCTGAGGAAGTCAAGCGCGGCAGCTACGCCGGTGAGATCTCTGCTCAGATCGCTGAGGAGCTGTTCGACGAGCTGGATGCTCCCGTGGAGCGTGTCTGCGGCCTGAACATCGTTTCTCCCTTCAGCCCCGTGCTGGAAGACCTGAACTTCCCCCATCCCGAGGACATCGCCAAGGCCGTCAAGCGCGTGCTGAACAAGTGAGGAGGAAGACATCATGGCATATGAACTTTTGATGCCCCAGCTGGGCCTGACCATGGAAGAGGGCACTGTTACCACCTGGCTGAAGCAGGAAGGTGACGCCATCAAGGTTGGCGAGCCCATTCTGGAGATCACCACCGATAAGCTGACCAACGAAGTGATCAGCGAATATGATGGTACTCTGCTGAAAATCGTCGCCCAGGAGGGCGAGGACATCCCCGTTAAGGGTCTGCTGGCTTACATTGGCCAGCCCGGCGAGGCTGTTGGCGGCGCTGCCGCCGCCGCACCCGCTGCCGAAGCTGCTCCTGCTGCGGCTCAGGCTCCTGCCGCTGCTCCCGCAGCCGTTCCTGCTCCCGCAGCCGCTGCAAACGGCGCACGTATCCGCATTTCTCCCCTGGCCCGCAAGACTGCTGCCAAGCTGGGTGTTGATTATACCGGCATTGCCGGCACCGGCGCCGCCGGCCGTATCCGCCAGTGCGATATTCTGGCTGCCGCCGAGGCACAGAAGGCCGCTGCCGCCGCCGCTCCCGCACCTGCCGCTGTGGCTGCTCCCGCAGCTGCACCTGCTGAAAAGCCCGCCGCCAAGAGCGCCGGTCTGGAGCTGATGGAAGGCGACACCGTCATCAAGCTGGCCGGTATGCGCAAGGTCGTTTCCGAGCGTATGTGGGCCTCTCATAACGAAATTCCCCCCGTCACCCAGAACATCAAGGTGGATGTCACCGAACTGATGAAGTTCCGCAAGATGCTGCTGGAGACCACCGGCAAGAAGTATTCGGTCAACGACCTGATACTGAAGGCCACTGCCAAGTGCCTGCGTGCCCATCCCGAGATGCTGGTCAGCATGGACGGCAATCAGATCATCCAGCGCGCTCATGTCAATCTGGGCATGGCTGTTGCTCTGGACGGCGGTCTGATCGTTCCCGTCATCCGCGACGCCGACAAGATGGGTCTGGATCAGCTGGCCGAGACCGCCAAGGATCTGGCCACCCGTGCCAAGGAAAACAAGCTGACTCCCGACGAGTACAAGGGCTCTACCTTCTCTGTCAGCAACCTGGGTATGTTTGGCATCGAGACCTTTACCCCCATCATCAATCAGCCTGACGCTGCCATCCTGGGCGTTTGCGCCATTCAGGACGAGCTGGCACTGGATGCCGAAGGCAATGTTTGCAAGAAGCAGGTCATGCGCCTGTCCGTGACCCTGGATCACCGTCTGCTGGACGGCGCCGTGGTCGCCAAGTTCCAGATGGATCTGCGCGATCTGCTGCAGAGCCCCATGAGCATCCTGCTGTAAGGAGAGGTAGTACACAATGGCATATGAATTGAAAATGCCCCAGCTGGGTCTGACCATGGAAGAGGGCACCGTATCCAAGTGGATCAAAAAGGAAGGCGACACCGTCAAGGTGGGCGATGTGATCGTGGAGATCACCACCGACAAGCTGACCAACGAAGTGGTCAGTGAGACCGAGGGCGTCATGCTGAAGATCGTTGCCCAGGAGGGCGACGACATCCCCGTCATGGGCACCCTGGCCTGGATCGGTCAGGCCGGTGAGGCCGTAGGCGGTGCTCCTGCAGCTCCTGCTGCCGAGGCTGCTCCTGCCGTTCCCTTCGCACCCGCTCCCGTGGCTCCCGCCAAGAATGCGGCTGATACCAGCATCATCGTGGTGGGCGGCGGCCCCGGCGGCTATGTGGCTGCCATCCGCGCTGCACAGCTGGGCGCAAAGGTCACTCTGGTGGAAAAGCAGCATCTGGGCGGCACCT
>CAZVRM010000228.1:0-3207 GCA_964629605.1 uncultured Oscillospiraceae bacterium | reverse complement strand
GCTGTCCTCCTCCTCGCCGATGGGGGTCTCCAGGGACACGGGCTCCTGGGCGATCTTGAGGATGTCCCGGACCTTGTCGGCAGGCAGACCCATCTCCTCGGCGATCTCCTCGGCGGAGGGATCGTGGCCCAGCTCCTGCAGCAGCTGACGGGACACGCGGATGACCTTGTTGATGGTCTCCACCATGTGTACGGGGATACGGATGGTACGAGCCTGGTCGGCGATGGCGCGGGTGATGGCCTGGCGGATCCACCAGGTAGCGTAAGTAGAGAACTTGTAGCCCTTGGTGTAGTCAAACTTTTCCACGGCCTTGATCAGACCCAGATTGCCCTCCTGAATCAGATCCAGGAACATCATGCCGCGACCCACATAGCGCTTGGCGATGGAGACCACCAGACGGAGGTTGGCCTCTGCCAGACGCTTTTTGGCCGTTTCATCGCCTTCCAGCATCCGCTTGGCCAGCTCGATCTCCTCCTCGGGGCTCAGCAGGTCAACCTTACCGATCTCCTTCAGATACATACGCACCGGGTCGTCGATGGCCAGACCGTCCACGGCGATGGCCTCGTTCATTTCGTCCTCGGTGACCTCTTCCACGTCGGCAAAGTTTTCGCTTTCGGCGTCGTTGACCTCGTCCTCTTCCTCCACAGCGATCTCCACGCCCATCTTTTCCAGTGCGGCGTAGAACTTATCCTGCTGGTCGGCGTCCAGCTCCAAAGCGTCGATGGCCTTGTTGATCTCCTTCATGGTGATCTTGCCGTTCTTCTTGCCGTATTCCAGCAGTTCGTGCAAAACCTGCTGTTTGTTCTTATTGTCCTGTTCTGCCATAAGGCTCCTCCTTTATCCCTGCTTGCGCCGGACGGCTTCCAGCAGCAGGGCTGCGTCGTCGGCCGGGGCATTTCTTTTCTGCGATTGATACTGAATGGTTTGAATATGGTCTGCGATCTGTTCTTTTTGCTGCCGTTTTCCCTCATACCGGGAGAGAATGTCGGTGAGCAGCCGGATCTCGTTGTCCTCCAGCTGGAGCATACAGGCCGCCGGGTCGGGGTCCAGATCCCTGTCCAGCCGGTCACAGGTCAGCCTGTAGACCTTTGCCAGAAAGCCGGAGGAAAACTGCTCGGGATCCAGCCGCACCTGGGTATATTCCGCCAGCTCCTTATCGCCCAGAATGGCGGCGATCAGCTGTTCCTCCGCCACTGCCGAGCGGGTGTCGGTGTACCGCAGCGACCAGTCCTTGGGCTGCAGCTGCTTTTCCGGCTGGACGGCCTCCTTCCGGAATTCCTTTTCCTGCCGCCTGCGTTTGGCGGCACGGATGCGGTCGATCTCCTTGCGGATGCTGTCCACCGGCAGGCCGGTCTCCTGTGCCGCCGTTCCGGCGAACACCTCCCGCTCCACCGGCGAAGGCAGGGTGGCGATGTACTCGGCCGCCTCCTTCACATAGGCGATGCGGGTCTGGTCGTCGGTCAGATCGGTATATTTCTTGCGGATCTCCCCCATCCGGTACTGACCGTCGGTCTGGGGCTTGTCCAGCAAGCGTGCAAAGGCCTCGGGGCCGTTTTGCCGGATAAAATCGTCGGGGTCCACCTTTTGGGGACGACCCTCGCTGTCATAGAGCACCCTGCCCTGCTTGTCCCGCTTGGGCGGCAGGCGCAAAACCCGCACATTCAGGCCGTTTTGCTTGAGGATGTCGATGGCTTTTTCGGTGGCCTTCAGTCCCGCCGGGTCGGCGTCGTAACAGATGACCACTTCGGAAGTATATTTGCTCAGAAGCCGTGCCTGCTCAGCGGTAAAGGCCGTGCCGCAGGAGGCCACTGCGCTGTCAAACCCTGCCTGGTGGAGGGCGATGACGTCAATGTTGCCCTCACAGAGGATGAACCGGCCTGCCTTGGACTTTTTGGCCAGATTCATGGCGTAGAGGGTGCGGGATTTGCTGTAAACCGGGGTGTCCGAGCTGTTGATGTACTTGCGCCCGTCGCCGTCGCCCTTGATGACGCGGCCGCCAAAGGCCACCACATCCCCCCGGATGTCGATGATGGGAAACATCACCCGCCCCCGGAAGAAGGGGTACAGCTTGCCGTTTCTGGTGCGGCCTGCCAGCTTGGCAGATTCCAGCTCCATGTCGGTGTAACCCTTTTTCCGCATGGCAGAAAGGAAGCTGTCCCAGTCATCCTCGGCATAGCCAAGGCCGAAGCGGACGATGGTCTGGGGCGTCATGCCCCGGTTCAGCAGGTACTGGAGGGCTTCCCTGCCCTTTTCCCCTGCCAGCGTATCGTAATAATAGCGGGCGGCATCCTTGTTGAGTGCCAGCAACCTCTGGCGCTGGAGACGGCTCTTGCCGCCATCCTCCTCCTCGGGCAGCTCCATGCCCGCCATTTCTGCCAGCTTGCGCACGGCGTCGATGTAGGGCAGGTTTTCGATTTTGATGAGAAACTGGATGGCGTTGCCGCCCTCGCCGCAGCCGAAGCATTTGTAAAACTGCTTGTCCTGCTCCACATGGAAGGAGGGGGTCTTTTCGTGGTGGAAGGGACAGCAGCCCCACATACTTCCGCCCTTGCGCTTTAAGGGCACATAGCGGCTGACCAGCTCCACGATGTCGGTGCGGGCGAGAAGCTCGTCCAAAAAATGCTGGGGTAATGCCATGGCAGGCTGCCTCCTTTCCTTCTTTTTGACTGCCGCAGCCTTTGTTTCCCCGTCCTCATGAGGGAAAGAGGGGTGTTGCCGCCTATTATGCCAGCTAATGAAGCTTTCGGTCGGCAGAAACATCCGTCAAACGAACGCTCAGCAGGGGGTTCGGGGGAGGGCGAACCATCCCTCTGCGGCTCCCCCGACCGCCCTTTTCTTTTGTACCGTCAACGGCACGTTTTCTTTTCGGCGGGACGAAAAGAAAATGTGGGGTTGGAACAGTGGGTTCTGGAAAATGCCACGCTCTGACTGACAGAGGTCAGTACGCACCAAGTACGCGAAACGAGTACCTGCTCTACGCCTTGGTCTTTTCTGTAGGACCCTGCGGTGCGGTACTTTCCCTCGTCGGAAAGTACCCAAAGGACGGCAAGAGGGGTGTTTCGAATCCCCCCTCTTGCAACTCCCCGCAACGACTCCTCAAGCGCCGGAGGGCTCGTTACTCGGTGCATTTCGGGATGCAAGGATAAAACGTTTTGTTTTATCTTAATTGCATTGGCAAAACTGCCTGTCTTTTTTACATTTTATCCC
>CAZVRM010000227.1:0-3216 GCA_964629605.1 uncultured Oscillospiraceae bacterium | reverse complement strand
CATGATCGAGGAGCTGGAGCTGCGCAAGCCCGTCTATCAGCAGGTAGCTGCCTATGGTCACATGGGTCGTCCAGACCTGGATCTGTCCTGGGAGCGCACCGCCAAGGCCGAGGTGCTCAAGCAGTATCTGTAAGCGACAGGCGAAGGCCTGTCGTCCTGAGCGGAGCGCAGCGGAGTCGAAGGATCTCCCCCTGTCAACGGGAGATTCTTCGGCCTGTGGCCTCAGAATGACACGACATTTTAGAGGGCAGTCCCCGGGGACTGCCCTCTTTTCCAAATCGGGAGGTTTCCTATGAAAAAAATTCAATACAACTCCCCGGTGATCCTCACCTACGTGCTGCTGTGCTGCGGCGTACTGGTGCTGGACATGGTCACCGGAGGCACCAGCACCAGCCTGTGCTTCTGCATCTATCGCAGCAGTCTGTCCGACCCGCTGACCTATGTGCGGATGTTCGGCCATGTGCTGGGACACGCCGACTGGCAGCATTTCTTTAATAACGTGCTGTATCTGCTCATGATTGGCCCAGCGGTGGAAGAGCGCTACGGCAGCCGCAATCTGACCATCGCCATGTTGGTTACCGCCTTCGTTTCGGGCGCGGCACATCTGGTTCTGGCGCCCAATGCCGCCCTGTTAGGTGCCAGCGGCATCGTCTTTATGCTGATTTTCCTCGCCTCCCTGTCGGGCATGAAAAAGGGTCGCATCCCGCTGACCCTCATTCTGGTGGCCATTTTCTATCTGGGTCAGGAACTGTACGATGCGATTTTTCTACAGGACGGCATCTCCCAGATGACCCACATCATCGGCGGACTTTGCGGCACGGTGCTGGGTTTTTCCATGTATCACGGAAAAAAACGGTAAGATTTTTCTTGACTCTCCCCCTGCGTCATGGTCTATCATCACAGTTGGAGGTGATGTAAATGCGGTTTTCCATCGGACAGGCCGCCCGAATGTTGGGCGTCAGCGTGCGCACGCTGCGCCATTATGATGAGATCGGGCTGGTGAAGCCCACCCAAGTAGGTGAAAACGGCTATCGGTACTATGACCGGGAGACTATGGCACTGCTGCAGCAGGTGTTGTTTTATCGGGAACTGGGGCTGTCGCTCAAGGACATCGCGCCGCTTTTGCAGGCACCGGAACGAGAGCGCCGCCGTGCGCTGGAGTCCCACCGGCAACTGCTGGAGCTGAAAAAACAGCAGTTGGAGGGGCTTTTGCAGCTGGTGGACGACACCTTAGGAGGGAATATCATGACCAAACCCAAAATCACACAGGCAGACATTGAAGCTGCCAGGGAGCAATACGCCCAGGAGGCCAAAGAGCGCTGGGGACACACCGAGGCCTGGCAGCAGTCCCAAGGCAAAACCCCCGATGCAGGCGGAATGGAGGCCATTTTCGCCGGCTTTGCCGCCCTGCGCCACCTGTCCCCCGATGCACCCCCGGTGCAGACGCAGGTCAAGGCCTGGCAGCAGTTCATTTGCGACAATCTGTACCACTGTACCGATGAAATTCTGGCCGGATTGGGACAGATGTATGTGTGTGACGGGCGGTTCACCGCCAATCTGGACAAATACGGAGAAGGCACTGCCAAGCTCATGAGCGAGGCCATTGCAATTTACTGTAAAAAATGAGGAAAACGGCTCGAAAGAGCCGTTTTTTCTTGACTTTAAGCCAACTCCAACTATTATAATAAAAGACAGTTTACCACCCCGAAAGGAGATCCCCCATGGCAAAGAAACTCGATCTTTTGGATAAAAGCATCCCTTCCTGGAAGGTGATCCTGCTGTTGGCCTGGCCCACCATCATTGAGCAGATCCTGCAAACGGCGGTCAACTACGTGGATACGGCTATGGTTGGCAGCATCGGCACCTATGCCACCGCCGCCATCGGTGTTTGCACCTCGTCTATCTGGCTGCTGATGGGCGTGATGAGCATCGCAGGCATTGGCTTTTCGGTCATGGTTGCCCGCCGCATTGGTGAGGGCAACATGGAGGAAGCGCGCACCACCATCCGGCAGGCGATGTTGTCCATTTTGATCATCGGCCTGTTTTTGACGGTCATCGTGCAGCTGATTGTTGCACCCAATCTGCCTCGGTGGATGGGCGCAGATGAAGAGGTGCTGCCCTATGCGGTGACCTATTTCCGCATCATTGGCGCAGGCTACCTGTTTAACACCGCCCTTATCGTGTCTTCGGGTATCCTGCGGTGTATGGGCGACACCAAGACTCCGTTGAAGTACAATATTATGACCAACGTGCTCAACGTTATCGGTAACTTTTTGCTGATCTATCCCACCCGGGAGCTGACGGTTTTTGGCACGACATTTACCATGCCCGGCGCAGGCTGGGGCGTAGCAGGCGCTGCAACGGCCACGGTCCTCGCCACTGCATTTGCTGCCACCTGCATGACTTTGACGCTGTTTTTGCGAAAAGGGCCTCTGCAGATCACCCTCAAGCAGAATTATCGCCCCCAGAAAGAGATTCTGCTGCAGGCCTTCCGGCTGGGTGTGCCCAGTTTCTTTGAACGGGCGACCATTTCCCTGGGACAGATCTGCACCACTGCCATGATTACTGGCCTTGGTACGGCAGCAATCGCCGCGCATCAGCTGGCAAACACCGGCGAGAGCCTTTGCTATATGCCCATCTTTGGCTTCGCCACGGCAGCCACTACTCTGGTGGCGCAGAATCTGGGTGCCGGTGATAAAGAGCGTGCCTATCAGCAGGCAAAATGGTGCAACGGGATGGCCATTGGTGTCATGTGCTGCACCAGCGCCATTATGTTTGTCTTTGCACGTCAGATCATTGATATTTTCAGCAATGATCCCACTGTCATCGCTTTGGGTTCTCAGGTGCTGCGTATCGAGGCCTTTGCCGAGCCCTTCTTCGCCATCGGCTCGGTGGTTGCCGGTGTTCTGCGCGGTGCAGGCGATACCAAGTGGCCCTTCTACATCTCGCTGGCCGGTATGTGGCTGCTGCGTGTGCCCATTGCATTGGTGCTGATTCAGTTCTTTGACTGGGGTCTGCACGCCGTTTGGGTGGGTATGGCTCTTGACCTGTTCTGCCGCGGTATGATCTCCTTGTGGCGCTTCAAAAAGCGTGGCTGGCTCCATGTCTGGGAGCAGCGGGAAGCCCGTCTTGCCGGAAAATAAAGCTTAAAACGCACAAATGAGCGCGTTGCAAAATGTGCTCTGTCATTGCGAGGCCGCTTTACTGGCCGTGGCA
>CAZVRM010000226.1:0-3218 GCA_964629605.1 uncultured Oscillospiraceae bacterium | reverse complement strand
TCAGCGGCCCGTGTCCTTTGGTAAACACAAATCTGACTTTTTTGACACGCTGAGCCGCTCATCAGAGCGGCTTTTTATTCTTTAAAACGGCATCTTTTGCGAGCATTGCTGCACCAATCATACCGGCACGGTTTCCCAATTTTGCAGGCTTCAGCTGAACACACTCAAATCCCGGCATCAACTGGGTCAGGGTGCAGGTGCAGACCTGACGGAAAATGGATTCATTCTGCATCAAACCGCCGCCCAGAACGATCAGACCCGGGTTAAAAATATGGATCAGCGTGCTAAGCCCCCAACTGACGTTAGACACCCAGCGTTCTACAATGGGGGAGAGCCGGGGATCGTTCATGTGCTCACACAGCTGTCGTCCGTTTTCCAGTGTAGGGTCGACTGCTTGTGCAGCTGTTACTAAGGCAGAAGTAGAGGCCATATTTTCGTAATAAGCACCGCCGAAACCCTGCCATGCAGGCTTCTGAGAAAACAGCTGCATACTGCCAAACTCACCGGCGGACCAGTTGGCCCCGCGATACAGCTGCTCATTCAAAATAATGGCGCCGCCAATACCGGTTCCATAGGTAATGCAAAGAAAATCCTTGTGTCCTTTGCCAGCTCCACAGCAGGCCTCACCCCATGCGGCAGCGTTTACGTCGTTTTCTACCCAGACTGGGATTCCAAGGGCATCTTCCAGAATGGTCTTGAGGGGCGTTCCAGAGTAATCCTCAATGGGGCCGTTGTCGTAAAGGATGGTTCCGTTACCGTCAACTTGTCCACGGGTACTGATGCCAAGGGCATCCGGCTTGTCCAGAGTTTGAACAATCCAAAGGATTTCGGAAATTAGGTCTTGCGTGCAGGTGCCGGGGGTGGGACGTTCAGAAAGGCCGGTCAGCTGACCGGCCTCCCATATGCCGTATTTGATGGCTGTTCCGCCAATGTCCAGCGCTGCGATCCGCATATCAGTCCAAATGGCAGATAACGGTCAGATCAGGATGAAGCTGCAGAATGGAAGCGGGAACCTGAGGACAAATGGGGCCATAGAAGGCCTTTTCGATGGCGTCCTTTTTAGCGGGGCCGTCGGCGATCAGCAGAACCTTTTTGGCTTGCATAATGGAGCCCATTCCCATCGTGATAGCCTTCGTAGGAACCTGATAGATGGATTCAAAGAAGCGCTTGTTGGCTTCAATGGTGCTCTGTTTCAGTTCAACAGTATGCGTCTCCTTCGCAAACGCGTCGGCAGGCTCATTAAAAGCGATATGGCCATTGTTGCCGATGCCCAGCAGCTGGAGATCAATACCACCCTGCTCTAAAATAGCCTGATCGTAGGCCAGACCGTACGCCTTGGGATCGTCGGCACAGCCGTCGGGAACATGGGTGTATTCCGGACGGACATTTACATGGTTGAACAGATTGTCGTTCATAAAATAGCGATAGCTCTGGGGGTGGTCGGGGGTCAGACCCAGATATTCATCCAGATTAAAGGTAGTTACTTTGGAAAAATCCAAATCGCCCTGCTGGTATTTTTTGATCAGATTCTGATAGGTGCCGATGGGCGTAGAACCGGTAGCAAGACCAAGGATGCAATCGGGCTTCAGAATCACCTGGGCGGCGATGATGTCGGCAGCCTTGCGGCTCAATTCTTCATAGCTGGAAACGTGAATGATGTTCATAACAAAGACACCTCTTCGGAAATAATAATACAGTAATAATATTTTAACATAGTGTGCGGGAATTTGCTACTGTTTTTACAGGCGTGTTCTTGAGAAAAACGGTTTTGATTGCCTTTTGTTTTGTACTTTGCTATAATCAATTCAAACGATATGCAAAGGAGCGAAACACTATGAGTGAACGGAAAATGCGAGTGCTGAGCATTGGTGCTCATCCCGATGATGCAGATACCAGTGCGGGCGGTCTGTTGACCAAGCTGAAGCGCAAGGGCTGGGAGATTCGTCTTTTGTCTGTCACCGACGGAAGCGCCGGTACCTATCATCTGGAACTGGCGGGTCAGGAACTCAATCTGATGCGTCGCGCCGAAGCTGCTGCCAGCGGTGCACGTTTAGGAGCACGCTATGACGTTTTGGATCATCCCGACGGACGTCTGGAGGTCACGCTGGAAATCCGTGAAGAGCTGATCCGTTATATTCGCCGCTTTGCTCCCGATTTGATCATCACCAATCGGCTTAACGACTATCATGCCGATCATCGCAATACCGCCCAGCTGGTACAGGATGCATCCTTCTTGCTGACGGTTCCTGCCATTTGCTCCGATGTGCCTGCTATGGCGCATATGCCGGTGGTTCTGTATTGGCATGATTCCTTCAAAAAGCCTTACCCCTGCCAGCCCGACGTCATTGTTCCCATCGACGACACGTTGGAGGATCTTGTCCAGCACGCTGCCTGCCATGAGTGCCAGTATTTTGACTGGATGTACTGGCCTGATAATACTGAAATGATCAGCTGGCCTCGGGAAAAACAGATCGCACGGTTGCGCGAGCGGTATGACAGACTGTTTGCCAAGTACCGCCAGGAATATGACGAGCAGGTTCGCGCCAAATTCGGCGCTGATGCCGATAAAATCGGCCATGTGGAAGTCTATGAGATCAGCGAGTACGGTGAAGAGCCCTCGCAGGAGTTTATGGACATCCTCGAAAAATAAGTAATTTCTTTGGATGGTGTGTATGAAAAAACTTGTGATCGGCATTCTGGCCCATGTGGACGCGGGAAAAACTACTCTTTCCGAGGGTATGTTGTATCTCAGCGGCAGCATCAATAAATTGGGCCGTGTTGACCACAAGGATGCCTTTCTGGACCACAATCAGCTGGAACGGGAGCGCGGTATCACCATCTTTTCCAAACAGGCCGTCCTGCCGCTGCCCGAATTGGAAATCACCCTGATGGATACGCCCGGTCATGTGGATTTTTCAGCAGAAATGGAGCGCACTCTTCAGGTATTGGATTATGCCATTTTGGTGATCAGCGGTACAGACGGCGTGCAGAGCCACACCGAAACCCTTTGGCGACTGTTGCGCCGCTATCAGATTCCCACATTTTTGTTTGTAAACAAAATGGATCTGGCCGGAACGGACAAGTCAACGATTCTGCAGGAATTGCAAAAGCGGCTTTCGGATAAATGTGTGGATATGGATGCCTCCGACGATGAACGTCAGGAGGCTTTTTCCCTGTGCGACGAACATCTTTTGGAGCAATATTTAGAAGACGGGATG
>CAZVRM010000225.1:0-3239 GCA_964629605.1 uncultured Oscillospiraceae bacterium | reverse complement strand
AGTGGAAAACACCTCTCTGGAAAATAAAATGTGGGAAACCGACCCCGAAAAGGCGCGGGAAAGTGCCAAGCCCCGGCTGCTGCTGCACCTTGTGGTGCTGGTGGCGGCGGTAGCGGCTCTGACCCTGCTGGTTCGGGGGCTGTAAACCGGGAAATCCGGGAAAGGAGGATCGATCATGGCCTTTATGGGAAACAACTTTAACCGTTTTGCGCAGGATGTGACCCGGATGGAGATCGCATCCTCCGATATGAAGCTGCGGGAGGTAGATCGGGAGCAGAGTGCGCGGGATCACAGCAGCCGTATCGCTGCCCATTTGGCCATGCTGATCGGCGTCCTGCTGCTGCTGTTTCTGGTGATTCGACCACTGTTCGGCGGCTCCACCGAACAGGAAAAGAAGGACTATTTTTATCAGTTTACTGCTGAAACAATGGCAGCGAGAAGGTCGGATTATTACCTCTACGAGCAGTTGTCTATGCTGGAAACCCTGTCTTTTGAAGATGGCTGGATGGTATGCAGCGAGAATACCGACGACCCTGGTGAAGCCGCTGTCAAACTGATCGGAAGCGGTTACCTTGTCCGCTCCTGGACCGATTTGGTGGAGGCCGAGTGTGAGCGCCTGTGGGGAGAGTGGTACTACGGTACCGAGGACATCACCTCCGACAACTTTATTTTGCGAGAGATTGACCGGCACATTGACGACAAGGCACTGATCGGACTCACTGACAGTAGCTGGTTGGTGATCGACAACTGTGACTTCTCTTATATCCTTGTGAACCACAATAGCACTTGGGCATTGAAATCATTGGAGAATTTCAAATAAAGGGAAAGGAGCCGGCATGAAAAAGCAGAAGAGCGGCGATGTAACCGTGTGGGACAGTCAGTGGCAAAAGCGGCGTTTTGTCTGGACAAAAGCACACACGGCCTTTGCGGTCTTTGCGGTTGTCGGCGTGCTGTTTATCGCCTTTATCGGATGGCGATACTTCTCCTTCGGCAGCGGCACTGCAGCAGAACTGCGGACTGATTTTAATACTTATGTTTTTGACCTGATGGAGGAATACAAGCCCCGCTATGTGCTCTACGACCGGCTGGCCGATCCGAAAGCACTGCTGCAGGAGGAGGGCTGGAACACCACCACTGCTGCCGACGCGCAAAGCGCTGTCCAAGCGCTGCTGGGTGAGGGCTGCGTCGTTCAAAACTGGGAGGAACTCAAGCAGGCCGAGGCCGACCGCATGTGGCAGGAATGGTATTACGCCGAAAAGGCCATTCGGATGGATGTGTTTGTCATCACCGAGCTGAGCTTGCACATCGACCACCAGAATCTGCCCGCTCTGCAGGAAAACAGCTGGCTGGTGCAGAATACACAGGGGGACAAGTATCTTCTGGTCTATTCTGACGGAATCTGGGGCGCAAAGCATATGGCCTGGTTCCGGTAAGCGTGACCGACGAAAGGAAGGGTGCATATGAGATTTTATTCGTCATTTTTGTCCCAATGGAACAATCGGAAACTGGCAAACGCCGAGGCGGAAATGAAGGAACGGGAAAACAATCCGAGCGCAGGCGAAACCGGCAGCTTGGTGATCAAGGCTGCGCTGGCGCTGGTGGCGTTGGCGGCACTGTATTTTATAAGTCGATAACTGGCATAGTAAAGCCGCCTTCGGGCGGCTTTTTTCTGTTTACAGTGTCATTCTGAGGGCACAGCCCGAAGAATCTCCTTCGTTAAGCGACAAGTGCATCCCGATGGGAGAACCTTCGCTGCGCTTAGGATGACAGCACTTGGTTACGTTAATAAATAATTTGCAATTAAAATTATATAATATCGTTGACAAAATTAAAAATCGTGGTATGATGATGCCAGAAACTCCAAAAGGAGGATATCCTATGAAAAAAAGCGTTTATTCCCTGGTTCTCAGCGACGATGTAATCGCTGCCGTGGATCGGGCGGCCTATCAAAACGGCTTGAGCCGTTCGGCTATGATCAACCGCATCCTTGCTCAGGCGGTGTCCTATACCACCCCCGAGCAGCGGATGAGTGAGATCTTCACCCAGGTGGAGCGGCTTCTGAGCGGCGAGGTGTTCCAGAGCCTGACCCAGCCCTCCGACTCCATGATGAGCCTGCGGTCGGCGCTGGCCTATAAATACAACCCCAACGTCCGCTACAGCGTGGAGCTGTACCCCGACCGCCCCGGCGAGGGCGAGCTGCGGGTGTCCCTCCGAAGCCAGAGCAGCGCCCTCATTCTCTATCTCAGCCAGTTTTTCCGCCTGTGGGCGAAAATCGAGCAGGCCTATGTGGGCGGTGCAGACTGCGTCATCCAGGACGGCAAATATGCCCGCAGGCTCAGCCTGCCCGGAAGCTTGTCCCACCGGGAGCAGGGCGCCGTGCTGGCGGGCTATATCCGTGCCATGGAGCAGGGGCTGCGGGCCTTTTTCCACAGTCTGGAGGATCCCCGGCAGGGGGCGGCGCTGGTGGAGCAGGCCTATCAAAACTATTTGAAGCAATATCCGGCGATTTAAGGAGGTTTAATTTATGAATCTCAATCAGTTTACTCAAAAATCTTTGGAAGCCATCCAGAGCGCCCAGAGCCTTGCCGTGGAAAACGGCAACCAGCAGGTGGGTCAGCCCCATCTGCTGCTGTCCCTGCTGCAGCAGGAGGACGGCCTCATCGGGCAGCTCATGGGACGCATGGGCGTGCCCCTGAACAGCTTTGTGTCCGCCGTCACCGGGGCGGTGGGGGCGCTGCCCAAGGTCTCGGGCGGCGGCCGGGAGGCCGACAAAATTTATATCTCCCAGACCCTCGACCGGGCGCTGAACGCCGCCGAAAAGCAGGCCGACCGCATGAAGGACGACTTCGTGTCGGTGGAGCACCTGTTTCTGGGTCTGCTGCAGGAAGGGGAGAGTGCCCTCAAGCAGCTGTTCAAGACCTTTGACATCACCGACCAGCGGTTTTTGACCGCCCTCAAGGACGTCCGGGGCAACGCCCGCGTCACCTCCGACAACCCGGAGGAGACTTATGACGTGCTGCAGAAGTACGGTCAGGATCTGGTGGAACGGGCGCGGGCGCAAAAGCTGGATCCGGTCATCGGCCGGGATCAGGAGATCCGCAACGTGATCCGTATCCTGTCCCGCAAGACCAAGAACAACCCCGTCCTCATCGGCGAACCCGGCGTGGGCAAGACCGCCGTGGTGGAGGGCCTGGCCCAGCGGATCTTAAACGGCGACGTGCCGGAGGGGCTGAAGGACA
>CAZVRM010000224.1:0-3245 GCA_964629605.1 uncultured Oscillospiraceae bacterium | reverse complement strand
CATCCTTTTGGGGGCGCTGGAGCAGTTTTCCGCCGTTATGGAAGGCATCCCCATGGAGCGGCGGGAGTTTTTCAAGCTGCTGCAGCTGACCCTGCGGCAGTATGACGTGTCCGCCATCCCGCCCTCGCTGGACAGCGTGCAGGCGGTGACCTTTGAGCGCCTTGCCGCCATGCCGGTACGGCATATGGTCATCGTGGGCGGCCGGGAAGGGCTGTTCCCCCCCGAAAAGGCCAGCCTGAGCCTGCTGTCCGAGCCCGAGCGTGTGACGCTGGAAACCATGGGCATTGAACTGACCCAAAGCGCGCTGGAGCGTGTCTGGCAGCAGCAGTGCGCCCTTTGTCGAGCCATTTCCGCCCCCAGTGACAGTCTGACAGTGACCTGTCCCCGGCGGCTGTCCGACGGCACGCCTGCCAGCCCGGGCTTTGCATTCCTGCGGCTGGGCGCTTTGCGGGGCATGGAGCCCCAGAGCGGCGAGGGTCTGCTGGACAGCCTGCGGCTCACCGCCCCCCAGCCGCTGTTTTCGCTGGCCTGTACCGCCGCAGAAAGCGGGGGACAGGGGGCTGCCGCCGCCGCCTTCCGGGAGGTGTGCCGGGACGGTGGGCAAAAGGCCTTTTTTGATGGCCTGCGGCACTATGCCACCGGGCCCCGGGGGCCGGTGGGCGATCCCGAACTGGTCAAGCGGCTGTACGGCGGTCAGATCCGTCTGACGGCCACCCGCATGGATCGGGTCAGCTCCTGCCGCATGAGCCATTTCCTCCAATACGGTCTGAAATTGAAGCCCCAGAAGGAGGCGCGCTTCGGCGCGCCCGAAATCGGTACCTTTTTGCATTATGTGGTGGAACATTCCATCCCAGACCTTTGCAAAGACGAAACTGTGAAGCCGGAAGCCTTGGCAGTCAAATACGTCAACGAATATCTGGAAACCCACCTGCCAAAGGGGCAGAACGAGGCTCGATGGAAAGCCTTGTTCCGACAGGCCGGACACATGGCCTGCCGGGTGGTGAAAAATGTCTGGGAGGAGATCCAGGCGGGCGATTTCCGCCCGGTGTGCTTTGAACTGGAGTTTGGAAAGGGCGGTCATCTGCCGCCGCTGGAGCTGCGGGAGGGCAGTGTCACCCTCACCGTGGGCGGCAAGATCGACCGGGTGGACGGCTATGTGCGGGGGGACACCCTGTACCTGAAAGTGGTGGACTACAAGACCGGCACCAAGCAGTTCCACCTGTCCGACCTGCTGTACGGACTGAATTTGCAGATGTTTTTATACCTGATGATGCTGCAGCAGGCCGACCTGCAGGCGGTGCTCAAGGCCTGCGGTAACGAGGCCGCCCGCATCCAGCCTGCCGGAGCGCTGTATGTCCCGGCGAAAGACCCCTTTGTGTCCGTCCAGCCCGGGGACGACCCGGAACAGGTGCAAAAGGCGCTGGACAAGGAGCTGCGGCGGATCGGTCTGGTGCTGGAGGACAGCGACCTGCTGGAGGCCATGGAATCGGGCGGCACCTTCCGGTTTTTGCCGGTGGAGCGCAAAAAGGGCGGCGACTTTACAGCGGCCTCCTGCGTGGCTTCTGCGGCACAAATGGGACGGCTGCTGCGCAAAACCGAAGACTGCCTGCGGCACATCGCCCGGCAGATCGCCCAGGGCGACATGGAGGCCACTCCCTACCGCACCGGACGGGAGGACACCCCCTGCCGGTTCTGCGATTTCAAGGAGGCCTGTCACTTTGACCCCACCATGAAAAAGGACAAGCTGCGGTTTTTGCCGGTGGAGACTCCGGCGCGGGTACATCAAATTCTGGAAGAGGAGGAGCAGGCATGAGCATGAAGCTGACCGAACAGCAGCGGCTGGCGGTGGAAAGCCGGGGCGGAAGCCTCATCGTGTCTGCTGCCGCCGGTGCGGGCAAGACGGCCGTTCTGGTGCGGCGTGTGCTTGGCCTGCTCACCGACCGGGAGAACCCCTGCGGCGTAGACCAGCTGCTGGTGGTGACCTTTACCAACGCGGCGGCAGGGGAGATGCGCCAGCGCATCGGCGACGAGCTGCGAAAATTGCTGGCAGAGCGCCCCGACGACCGGCATCTGCGCCGCCAGCTGGGCTTGCTGGGCTCTGCCCGCATCCAGACGGTGCACGCCTTTTGCCAGAGCCTTTTGCGGGAGCATTTTACCCTTTGTGGCATCGAGCCCGACTTCCGTCTGGCCGACGATACCCAGTGCCAGCTTTTGCAGGAGCAGGCGCTGAACGACGCTCTGGAGGAGGCCTATCAGCAGGCCGCACCGGGGTTTGTTGCCCTGTGCGAAAACCTCACCGACGGGCGGTCTGACCGCCGTTTGTGTGAGGCGGTTCTGGATATTTTTGGAAGATTACGCAGCCATCCCGACCCGGATGGGCTGCTGGAGCTGCTGCCCGGTCTTTGCGCCGGCGACCCGGAGGGGCAGGACTGGATGCGCCGCCTGCAGCTGGAGGCCAAAAGCCGCCTTGCTCACGGCAAAAACGGCCTTTTGCACACCCGGGAGCTGTGCGCATCGGTGGAGGAAGTGGAGCAAAAATACGGCGCCACGCTGGAAAGCTATCTGGCCTTCTGTGACCGGCTGGAGCAGGCCATGGACACCGGCTGGAACGCCGCACGGGACTGTCTGGACGGCTTTGACAAGGGCAAGCTGCCCCCCTGCCGGTACGAGGACAAGGCCTTTTTGGAGCGCATCAAGGCAGGCCGCGATCGGTTTGCCGCCATGGTGCAGACCCTCCGGCAGGAGTGCTATTTCCAGCGGTGGGAGGCCATCCGCGCCGAGGGACGGCAGGCCGCCCCCATGGTGGAGGCGCTGTGCACTTTGGTGCAGGCCTTTTCCCGGAATTATCAGGCCGAAAAGCGCCGCCGGGGGCTGCTGGACTTCAGCGATTTGGAGCATCTGACGCTGAAATTGCTGGTGCAGCCCGGGGGCGCGCCCACCGAGCTTGCCCTTCAGCTGCGGACACAGCTGCGGGAGGTGCTGGTGGACGAATACCAGGACACCAACGAGATTCAGGAGCGGATTTTCCGCGCCCTGCGGGAAACCGGCCAGCAGGCCTTTTTCGTGGGCGACGTGAAGCAGAGCATTTACCGCTTCCGGCTGGCCGAGCCTGCCATTTTTCTCGACCGCTATAAAAAGTCCAAGGACTTTACAGGGGCGGAAACCGGGGAGGTTAAGCTGTCCCTCAACAAAAACTTCCGCTCCCGTCCCGAGGTTTTGTCCCTGTGCAACGCCGTCTTTTCCCG
>CAZVRM010000223.1:0-3245 GCA_964629605.1 uncultured Oscillospiraceae bacterium | reverse complement strand
GAAAATGGTGGACGATATCGGGATCGAACCGACGACCTTACGGATGCGAACCGTACGCTCTCCCAGCTGAGCTAATCGCCCAAATCACTGTGCGGATCGGACACTCCACACGGAATGAATATGAAATTATAAGCAACAGGCCTTGTGGGCAAAAACTGCACACCGTGCGCTCCCAAACTGGGCTACGAACCCAAAAGCATAATATATTATACGCAACCGATCAGGAAAAGTAAAGTGGTTTTTGTCAAAAACTTTATACTGCATTTTTGTCAAAAACTTTATACTGTATAAGCTATCGGCCCGGTGCAAAACTAACTTTATCATGCATACTGCAAAAGGGGGTATTTCATGCTGATACCGTTTTTCCGTACACTCATTTTGTATATAGCCATTATCCTTGCCGTGCGGCTGATGGGGAAACGACAAGTAGGTGAAATGCAGCCCTCGGAGCTGGTGATCACGATTCTGGTTTCAGCAGTGGCATCGGTTCCTATGCAGGATCTGGACATCCCTCTGGCTCACGGTCTGATACCGGTATTCACCCTGATTGCCGCTGAGGTACTGGTGTCTGCCCTCTCGTTGAAATGGCTGGGACTTCGGCGGTTACTGTCCGGAAAACCTGTTCCGGTCATTCGCAACGGGTACATCGATCAACAGGCGCTGCGTAAGCTGCGGCTCAGCGTGGATGACCTTTTGGAGGATCTTCGGCTCAACGGAGTCTTTGACTTAAGACAGGTTACCTTTGGACAGATCGAAACCAACGGTCAGCTGTCGGTACTGCTGCAAACTATCGAATCTCCCGTCACCCCCCGACAGATGGGTCTTCAGGTTGGACAAAGCGGCCCTTTTTATGTCTTGATCTCGGATGGAAAGACCGACAAAAAAGCACTGCAGCAGCTGGGCTACAGCGAAAAATGGCTGGACAGCATGATGCAGGCAAATGGCGCTTCCGACGGCAAAAAGGTCTTTTTATTTTGTGCTGACAGGCAAGGTAACAGCATTTTCCTGCGAAAGGAGGAGAAGGAATGCGATGGCGAGTGCTGACTGCGGTGTTCATCATCAGCTCGATCCTGTTGGGCGGCATCGCTTGTCGAAGTAAAGTCGAGAAGACTTGTCAACAGATGGAGGAACTTCTGATACAGCAGGCAGAACAGCCTGAGCTGGCTGTTTTGGACAAGGCACTGTCTCTGTGGGAGGAACAGCTCCCTCTACTTTCCACGCTGCTGCATCATCAACGGCTGGACGAAGTGGGACAGAGTCTGGCACGGAGCACAGGTGCCCTTCAAGCTGGCGATGTCGGTCAGTGTATGGCTCAAATTCATTCCGTTTTGTATATGCTGGAGGATATTCGTGAATATGACCATATCAATTTTAAAACAATGTTCTGACCAGTAATTCTCCTCCATATTTACCCAATTCGTTAGAGAAAACGTGAACTTTGTTAAGGAAATATCTTAGTTGTATTTCTCGAAATAGACATTTTATTTTTTAGTTATTTGGCCAAATTGCATGATTTTCTCATATGTTTTCGCGGGTCATCGCACTTTTTTATTGCTATTTGTTTATTTTGACGAAAGTTTCCGAGGAAATTTGGTTGTTCTGCCGTCATTTGTCTTCTTGTAATCGACTTTACAATATGTTAACATAAAATTATCAAAAAACACAGGAGCTTTGATACTTTCAGAGACCTGTGAAAAACACAAGGAGGGTTCTTATGCAATTCATCGCTGATCTGAACAGTAAGATCAATGGTTTCGTCTGGGGTCTCCCCATGATGGTCCTGATCTTGGGTGTTGGCGTGTATCTGTCTGTGAGCTGCGGTTTCCCCCAGTTCACTCACTTCATCCACATTATGAAGAACACCTTAGGTAAGGCATTCGAAAAGACCGAGAAGAAGGAAGGCTCTGTTTCTCCCTTCAAGGCCATGTGTACCGCTCTGGCTGCATCTATCGGTACCGGCAACATCGCTGGTGTCTCCGGCGCTATCGCCATCGGCGGTCCCGGTGCTGTCTTCTGGATGTGGGTCTCCGCTCTGCTCGGTATGTGCACCAAGTACGCCGAGGTTACCCTGTCCATCAAGTACCGTGAGCGCAACGAGGCCGGTGAATGGGTCGGCGGCCCCATGTACTACATCAAGAACGGTCTGGGTAAGAACTGGAAATGGCTGGGCGCAGTCTTCGCCGTGTTTGGCGCACTGGCAGCCTTTGGTATCGGTAACATGACCCAGGTCAATACCATCGCTTCCACGGTCAACACCGCTATCGCCGAGTTCATCCCCACCTCTGATTCTCAGCAGATGATCATCGCATGGGTGGTCTCCATCATCTGCTCTGTCGTCTGCGGCATCGTCCTGCTGGGCGGTATCGAGCGTCTGGCTGACGTTTGCGCTCTGCTGGTTCCCGTGATGGCCGTTATCTACATCATCGCTGCTATCGTGGTTATCATCGCCAACATCACTTCCATTCCCGCCGCTTTTGCTGCCATCTTCAAGGGCGCTTTCGCTCCCGCTTCTGTGGCCGGTGGTCTGGCCGGTGTCGGTATCAAGACTGCTTTCACCAAGGGCGTTGGCCGCGGCATCTTCTCCAACGAGGCCGGTCTGGGCTCTGCCCCCATTGCTCACGCTGCTGCTGACGTTGATCATCCCGTTAAGCAGGGTATGTTCGGTGTCTTCGAGGTCTTCATGGATACCATCGTTGTCTGTACCATGACCGCTATGGTCGCTCTTCTGGGTAACGGCATTGAGAACATCCAGTTCGGCACGGATATCGGCGCTCAGCTGACCATTAACGGCTTCATGTCCGTGTTCCCCGGCAAGATCGCCGCTACCTGTGTCGCCATCTGCCTGTCCCTGTTCGCCATCTCCACCGTTCTGACCTGGGCTCTGTACGGTACCCGCTGCGTCGAGTTCCTGATGGGCTACAAGGCTTCCAAGGTTTATCAGATCGTCTTCTGCGGCTTCGCCTGTATCGCCGGTGCTGTCGAGCTGGAGCTGGCCTGGGCCATTGCTGATACGCTGAACGGCCTGATGGCGATCCCCAACCTGATCGCTGTCGCTCTGCTGAGCCCCATGGTCATCAAGCTGACCAAGGAATACTTCTCCGGTATCAAGGCCAAGAAGTAAGCGTTCTTCTCAAACAAGCGATAACCCCGGAGCACTTGCTCCGGGGTTTGTTTTTGCAAGCAGAAACGGCAGGGTCTCCCCTGCCGCAGCGTGTCAAAAAAGTCAGATTTGTGCTTACCAAAGG
>CAZVRM010000222.1:0-3269 GCA_964629605.1 uncultured Oscillospiraceae bacterium | reverse complement strand
TGATTAAAATACCGTATAGTAAAAATCATCGGTTATATCCGATGATTTTTCTATATCAGACAAGGAGTGCATAGAATGAACAAGATTGACTTGAACAGCGATTTGGGTGAGAGCTTCGGCGCATACACGCTGGGCATGGATGAGCAACTGATGGAGTATATCACCTCTGCAAATGTTGCCTGTGGTTGGCATGCCGGCGACCCCAGTGTAATGCAGAAAACCCTGCACGCTGCGGCGAAGAAAGGGGTTGCCGTTGGGGCACATCCGGGCTATCCTGATCTGCTTGGTTTCGGCAGACGGGAAATGAAAATTACGCCTGAGGAGGCCTATGCCTATGTACTTTACCAGTTGGGTGCATTGGATGCCTTTGCGCGGGTGGAAGGTTGTAATATCCAGCACGTAAAGCCGCATGGAGCTTTATATAATCAGGCTTGTAAAGATGAAAAGCTTGCCAGCGCTATTTGTAGTGCAACGCGGGCGTTTTCAGAAGATCTGATCGTTTTGGCACCCTACAACAGTGCTTTCCGCACTGCTGCTGAAGCCATCGGGCAGCCCTTTGCTGCGGAGTTTTTTGCTGATCGTGCTTATCTGCCTGATGGCAGTTTAGTGCCCCGCAGCCAGCCCGGAGCTGTGATTCACGATCCGGAACTGGCCTGTCAGCGTGTGCTGCAAATGGCACGGGAAGGCACCGTTACCTGTATAGATGGAACTACTTTGCATATGCGCTGCGCTTCGGTATGCGTACATGGTGACAATGAAGCGGCTCTGGCTTCGGTGAAAAAGATCCGCCAGGCGCTGGAAGCCGAAGGCGTACAGCTGACTCATATGAAGGAGCTTGTAAAATGAAGTATCCAATTTACCCCTGTGGTGATACGGCGGTTACCATTCAAATTGGTAATGAGATCTCAGAAACTGTCAACAGGGAAGTGGTCGCTGTGTTGCAAGCCATTTCCCGGGCAGAAATTGCCGGAATCCGGGAGCTTGTACCCTCGTACACGGCGGTATGTGTGCATTACGATCCGCTGCAGCTTTCTTATGATGAACTGATGCAGCACCTGAATGGAATTGATGTGGATGCAGCGGCGCAAGAGGGCAGCGGCGGCAATCTGGTGAAGATCCCCGTTTGCTATGGCGGACAGTATGGCCCTGATTTGGAATATGTGGCTGCCTATAACAGCCTAACACCGGAAGCGGTGGTGCGCCGTCACAGTGAGGGGATCTATCTGGTCTATATGTTGGGCTTTTTACCGGGCTTTGCCTATATGGGCGGCATGGATGAAAGCATTGCCTGTCCCCGCTTGACCTCGCCTCGCACAAAAATCCCGGCAGGTTCGGTGGGAATCGCCGGAAGTCAAACCGGAATTTATCCCCTGGCATCACCTGGTGGTTGGCAGTTAATCGGGCGTACACCTATTAAAATGTTTCAAATGGATGGGGAAACGGCACATTTTACGCTGTCTGCCGGTGATCGTGTGCAGTATGTACCCATTTCGGAAGAAGAATTTCTTGCAATGGAGGCACAGGTATGATTGAAATTATCAGACCGGGCTTGCTGACCACGGTGCAGGACGGCGGACGAATGGGCTATCAGGCCTATGGCGTACCTGTGTGTGGTGCGATGGATTGGTTGTCGCTTGCTCTTGCAAATATTTTGGCAGATAATCCGTGGGAGGAAGCAGCTCTGGAGATCACCGGCATGGGACCCGCCCTTCGTTTTGATCAAGATGGTATCTTTGCCATTGCGGGCGCAGATTTTTCAGCAACGCTGAACGGTCAGCCGCTGCAAAATAACGCAGCTTATCTGGCACATAAGGGAGATCTTCTCGAAATGGGTGCTGCCCAAAAAGGTTTTCGAGCCTATTTCGCAGTTTCCGGAGGCTTTGATGTTCCTAAAGTGATGGAAAGCAGAAGTACTTGCCTGTCTGCTGGATTTGGCGGTTTTGAAGGTCGTGCATTTAAAAAAGGTGACCGAATCGGTTTTCGTTCACCACAGGTGTGGCTGCGCAATCTTCCGGAAAGACGATGCCGTGGTTTTTATGATGAAAATGCACCTGTTCAGGTGGTTCTTGGCCCTCAGCAGGATGTGTTTTCTCAGCAAGGAATTGATCGATTTTTCGGCGAGACATACCGGCTGAGCAATCAGTGCGACCGCATGGGCTGTCGCTTGGAAGGCGCGGCAATTCCTTTAAAGGAAGGCAAAAATCCCAATATTCTTTCAGACGGTATCGTTATGGGAAGCATTCAGATCCCAAATGGTCAACCGATCGTGATGATGGCCGACCGGCAGACCACCGGCGGTTATGCAAAGCTTGGAACGGTTGCTTCCGGTGCGTTGCCGCTGATGGCACAAAAGCGTCCCGGCGACTCTGTTTGCTTTGAACAAGTTACGGTGCAGCAGGCGCAGACAATGCGCAGAAAACTGATTCGAAAACTGAACAATTTGGAGCAGGAACTGAATTTTGCAGGAAGGTGGTAAGACTGTGGATAAAGCATTGCCGCAGCAAGCGTGTCTAAAGTTTTTTTCAGGTGTATGTCTGGTTGCCGTCCTGTTGTTTCTTCCTGCAGGGACTGTGTACTTTTTGCATGCATGGCTGCTTATGGGGCTTTTATTTGTCCCTATGTTTTTAGGCGGCTTGATTATGTGGCGAAAAGCCCCCGAATTGTTGAAACGCCGCTTGAATGCGAAAGAGCAGGAAGATGAACAAAGGACAGTCATTGCTCTGTCTGGCATAATGTTTCTTTTGGGCTTTGTTCTGGCTGGTTTGCGTGTTCGTTTTCAGCGGCAGGCGCTGCCCAACTGGGTTGTATTTGGTGCAAGTGTCCTTTTTCTTGTCGGTTATGGCTTGTTTGCACTTGTTTTACGGGAAAATTCTCATTTATCAAGAACGATCCGGGTGGAAAAGGGGCAAACCGTGGTGGATACCGGTCTTTACGGCATCATACGCCATCCCATGTATACCGCAACGTTGCTGATGTTTCTTTCCATGCCGCTGATTTTGGGCAGTTGGCAGGCTTTTTTGGTGTTTCTGGCATATCCTTTGCTGATTGTGAAGCGAATCGCAAACGAAGAGGCTGTGTTAATCCGAGAAATGGAAGGCTACAAAGCTTATTGTCAGAAAATACGCTATCGTTTAATTCCTTATATATGGTGAAAAGAGCGGCTTTCGCCGCTCTTCAGTCTGTCGAAAAACCTCGCCAATGGCGAGGTTTTTTGGCAGACTGTCAAAGAACTGCTGTTCTCAGGAAGCGAGAACGGCAGTTTTGTTGTA
>CAZVRM010000221.1:0-3269 GCA_964629605.1 uncultured Oscillospiraceae bacterium | reverse complement strand
TTTACCAAACGGGAAGTGCCGCCGCCTCGAAAAGCACCGCCCAAGCCTACCGAAGAGGACAAGCAGCGCAACCGCACCTCGGCACCCTGGCGGACGGCGGCCGAGGGCGGCAAAACCAAACCTGTTGAACAGGAAAAAGCACCGCCTCGTCTGCGTACCATTGATCTGACTACCGGACAGACCAAGCTGGAGTTTACGCCGGATTTGGATGCATTCGATCCCGAGGAGCCCGAAAAGCCCCGCAAACCGAAAAAACGGCTGTCTTATGACCGGGTCAACCGCCCTGCGGAGGATTCTGCGCAGATGGCCACCAAGCTGGGTCGTCGACTGGGCGGCATGGCAGCACGGCTGTTGCTGTTCTTCCCGGTGGTGATCACTTCTCTGTATTTAACTTTGGCGATCACGCGGGGTTTGCCTATGCCGGCGGGCTTTACTTATGAGGCATACCCGCAATACTATATGGGCATCTTTGCCCTCTGCCAGTTGCTGACCCTGTTGCTGTGCGCTGAAAATACGGTCGCCGGTTTTTGGAGACTTTTTCATGGAAAACCTACGCTGGACACAGTTTTGACCTTGTCCGGGCTGGTTTCCTTGGGCTATTGCGGTGTTGCCGCGTTCTTGCCGGAATGGCGGATGGGATGTCCCTATGTCTGCGTGACGGCAGTCACCGGATTTTTTGCTCTGCTGGCCAAGCGGCAGCGCTATGAATCGCTGCGGCGAAATTATAAGGCAATGACCATGGGTACTGCGCCCCGCGGCGTCAAGCTGTATACCGACGGTAAGGCGCAGGATCTGGCGGTCAAGACCCAAAGCGGCGTGGATGTGCCGCTGAAGGTGCTGTCCTATCCTGATTTTACCGAGACGTATTCCGGTTTTTACAGCCCAGTTGCCATTGTTCTTGCGGTGGCACTGGCCATGTCTGCCAGTGTGATGAAAGGGGATAGCAGATGCTTCCTCTGGAGTCTGTCGGCTATTTTGTCAGTGGCAGCTCCCATGTGCCTGCTGCTGTCCTCCAGTGCCAGCGGCAAGCGGCTGGGGAAAAAGCTTTACACCTCGGGCAGTATGCTGGTGAACGCCCAGAGCGCCGGACGGCTGGCGAAGAGTCACGCCGCCGTGCTGCGGGATTCGGATCTGTATCCTGCCGGTTCGGTGAAGATCACAGGCATGAAGATCGCCGAAAACCAGGAGCCTGAGATGGTGGTGGGCTGTGCCGCAGCGCTGCTGCAGGAAGTAGGAGGCGGCCTGTCCAAAGCCTTTTTGGAGTTTGCGCGACAGATGTATATCGTACCCAACAAGGCCAAGGAACTGCGCTTTTTTGACACCCGCGGCATTGCAGCCACCGTCAGCGGACGATATGTCCAGCTGGGTACGGCCTCCTATCTGATGCGTATGGGTATCCGGGTGACCGAGGGCCTGAAGCTCAAGGACAGCATCTTTATTGCAATCGATTCCCAATTTGCCGGTATTTTTTCTATCCATTATACGGTGCAGACCCCTGTATACGGCGCATTTGGTCTGTTTAAGCACAGCCGTATCCGCCCGGTTCTGGCACTTCGGGATACCAACCAGACCCAGAATGCGGTGGAGGCCCGGTTTGAATTAAAGCGCGACACAACCTATCAGCCCGACCTGGAGGAACGGTTGCGGTACTCGGCATCTTCCTTCGGAAAAGAGGAGGAAACGCTGGCGCTGCTTTCCCGGGACGGTCTGATGCCCTTTGCTGAGGTGCTGACCGCGGCGAAAAAATGGCGAAAAGCCGCACGACTGGGCTGCGTGATGGGAACGTTGTGCGCTTTGTTTGGTATGCTGATCCTGGCATTCCTCACCGGCGAGGGGGCGGTCGTGGCAGCCGATCCTATCAACGTTTTGCTTTATTTATTGCTTTGGAGCCTGCCTGCAAAGCTGCTTCGGGGCATTGTTGCCAGACTTTAACAAGAAATTTTGTGCATCTTTTTATTTTATTTCGTGGGATGTATAAAATAATTGTTGAAATATACAACCAAATCCGATATAATGAAATGGTAAATTGCGTTTTTGTGATTTAAATACAACCATTGTAAGGAGAGAAAACTATGGCATATCCCATGGAGAAAATTCGTAACGTTTGCTTGCTGGGTCACGGTGGTGAGGGTAAGACTTCGCTGATCGAGAGCCTGCTGTATCGTACCGGCGGCATTGACCGTCTGGGCAAGGTTGCTGAGGGCAACACCGTCAGCGACCACGATCCCGAAGAGATCAAGCGTCAGATCTCTATCCAGGCCAGCCTGGCTCCCGTGGAATATGAAGATTATATTCTGAACTTCATCGACACTCCCGGTTACTTTGACTTCGAGGGCGAAGTTGCCCAGGCTCTGCGCGTGGCTGACTGCGGCGTTATCGTCGTCTCTGCCAAGAACGGTGCCTCTGTCGGCACCGAAAAGGCCTGGAAGCGCCTGAGCAAGCAGGGTCTGCCTCACTTCTTCTACATCTCCAAGATCGACGAAGAAAATGCTGACTACGAGAAGGCTTTCCAGTCTCTGCGTGATGCTTACGGTCTGTGCGTCACTCCCTTCACCATCCCCCTGATCGAGAACGGCAAGCCCACCGGCGTTGTCAACCTGATCAACAAGAAGGCTTTCAAGGCTGAAGGCAACAAGACTGTCGAAGTGCCCCTGCCCGCCGATCATCTGGACAAGGTGGAGTCTCTGCGTACCGCTCTGATGGAGTCCGTTGCTGAGACTTCTGAGGAACTGATGGACAAGTACTTCAATGGCGAAGAGTTCACCAAGGAAGAAATGCTGACCGGTCTGCGCGCCGGTGTCCGTGATGGTTCTCTGGCTCCCGTGGTCTGCGGTTCTGCCTTTACCGGCGTCGGCACCATGCAGCTGCTGTACACCATTCTGAACTTTGCGCCCAGCCCCTCTGAAGTCCGCATCGAGCACGGTGTTAACGAGGATGACGAGCCCGTCGAGGTCAAGTATGACGCTGACGGCAAGCCCATGGCTTTCGTCTTCAAGACCGTCGCTGACCAGTACGGCCGCTTCTCTTACTTCAAGGTCGTGTCCGGTAAGATCACTTCCGACATGGTTCTGAACAACGTCAACACCGACACGCAGGAAAAGCTGGGTCATATCTATATCGTCAAGGGTAAGAAGAACATCGAGGTCAAGGAGATCTCCTGCGGTGACATCGGCCTGGTTGCCAAGCTGAACAACACCCGTACCGGTGATACCCTGTGCGCCCCCGGCACTTTCGTCAAGCTGGACGGCATCGAGTTCGCTGAGCCCTGC
>CAZVRM010000220.1:0-3307 GCA_964629605.1 uncultured Oscillospiraceae bacterium | reverse complement strand
TGCATTGGCATGGTTTCGGGCTTACATTGTCATACGCTTTTCAGGGATTATTTTAAAGTATATTCCGAAAGAAGGATACAGTGCAAGCTCTAATGTGAAGTTAGATTTGCACTGTTTTTGTTTTATTAGGAGGTAGAATAATGGAAACATTACAGGCGCTCACACAGTATTATGAGAACTACGACGAAGATAGCCGCCTTTGTTCCCGTAGTGGCATGGTAGAATATCTGACTACTCTGAGATATATTGACAAATATCTTCGTCCTGGTATGCGAATTTTAGAGATAGGCGCAGCTACGGGGAGATACAGCCACTATTTTGCGCAGCAGGGTTATCAAGTTGATGCTGTCGAGCTGATTGAACACAACATTGAGATATTTAAAAAGAATACGAAAGCTGGAGAGAAAATCAGAATTACGCAGGGAAATGCCAAAGAGCTTTTTAGCTTTGATGATAATACATATGATATTACATTGCTTCTTGGGCCGATGTACCACCTGTTTACCGAGGAGGAGAAACTACAAGCCCTATCGGAAGCCGTTCGGGTCACAAAGATTGGTGGAGTCATATTTAGCGCATATTGCATGGGCGATGCGTCCGTGCTTATGTACGGATTTATTCGCGGCGAGATTCACAATATAATTAAGAAGTGTATGCTTGATCCTGTTACCTTTGAAACGTTCTCAAAGCCGTGGGATCTATTTGAGCTGCATCGTAAAGAGGATATCGATGATCTTCGCAGTAACTTTAATGTGACGCAACTGCATTTTCTTGCAACGGATGGGTATGCAAACCATATGCGCCAAGCACTAGCCGAGATGGACGAGGACACATTTCAACTATTTCTTCGCTATCACTTTGCTACGTGTGAGCGAGCGGATATGGTGGGTTATTCCAATCACACACTAGATATTTTCCGAAAGGATTAGTTTTATAATGAACAAGAATGTTGATATTACCGATGTGATACTAAAGACGGATCGACTTATATTGCGGCCGTGGAAGGGATCTGACTTGGACGATCTCTATGAGTATGCCAGCGTGGATGGCGTTGGCCAGATGGCAGGCTGGAATCCGCATCGTGATTTGGAAGAATCCAGGATGATTTTGACCAGCTTTATCGAGCATAAAAAGACCTTTGCGCTGGAGCACATGGGAAAAGTGATCGGCTCTCTCGGTATTGAGAAATATAGTGAGGAGAACTACCCGGAGCTGGCGCACCTGCAGGGACGGGAGCTCGGGTATGTCCTATCCAAAGATTTTTGGGGACAGGGCTTGATGCCTGAGGCTGTGAAGGCGGTAATTCGCTGGCTTTTTGATGTTGAAGCATTAGATTTTATTATCGTTGGACACTTTGATTGGAACAGCCAGTCAAAGCGGGTCGTTGAGAAATGCGGCTTCCGGTATATCAAGGATACCAAGTATGAAACCAGATATCATACAGTGGAGACATCTGTTGAGTATATCCTGTATCGACAATAAAAGAAATAGATCAAAAAAGAAGCACCTCCGGAGAGGTGCTTCTTTTAGTTGGTGGTTTCGGTTTCTTCTTTTCGTGTCAATTCATACATACCAAGGAACTTGCTGTTGTAGAAATCGGAGTTCTTCTGCAGCTCGTAGTTCACATAGTCATAACCGTATTCTTCGGCGAGGGTAGGCGTGGCGGAGAAAAGGTTCGTGCCCAGGCCCAGCCGGTCGCCCTCGATCTCAACACCCAGCGCGGCCAGGGTGGTGGGGAACATATCGTAAGTACCGAACACTCTGTTCTTCTCGTTCACAGGGTCGATGGGGGCGTTGATGATGCAGTTGTAAATCGTACGGGTATAGTCTGGATTCACATCCGCGAAGAAATCGGGATCCATGGTCAGGTGGTCGCCGCAGAGGACGATGGTGGTGTTCTCGTAGAAGGGCTGCTCCTGACACCACTCAATGAATTCCTGCACTTTGATTGAGCAGCAGTGCAGTACATTGGGATATTTCGCGTCATACTCCTCGGGGCAATCCTCACAACGGTAGCCGTTGGGAAAGTGGGAATCGCAGGTGAGCATGGTGAAATTGAATGGCTCGTCACTTTCGCTCAGCCGGGTGAGCTCTTCCTTGGCGTAGTCCCAGAGCTTTTTGTCCTCAAAGCCCCACCATTCGTCGTAGTCGGCAGGCAAGCGGCCTGCGTCCTTCAGAGCTTTGGTATCCAGGATCTCGTAGTTGCCATGGTCGGAGAAGTAAGTATCCCGGCCAGCGAAGTCGGAATCGGAGCCCATCAGGAACATCTGCCGGTAGCCGGCATCCTCCAGAATCTCGCCAATGGTGACAACACCGGGCATGTACTCGCTATCCTCGTCTGTGCCGCCGAAACGGCCGGCATTCAGCGGGACCTGGACAACAACGCCGGAGGTTTGGGAAACCAGCGCGGCCGCGGTCCATGTGGTGCCGGAGAAGGACTGGGCGCCGCCCAGATCTTCGTTGTGGGAGAAGTTGATATTATCTTCCGCAAGCTGGGTCAGCTCGGGGATGAAGTTATCAATGATCGGGCCGCCGGCTTCGGTGTCGGCATAGGCTACTTCCATAGATTCCAGGAAGATGTAGATCAGATTGCGCTTCTGCTCGGGGAAGTTGATCTTAACAGCACTGGGATCCACATAGTAATCTTCGATAAAAGAAGAGTCAGTGGCAAGAGCCTTGACGTAATGGACCACATTGAGCTCCACAGTGAAGAAGGAGAGGGAAATGATGAGAAGCGCAAGGGCCAGGGGCAGGGCGCGCTTGGTGACAAAGCGGCAGATCTTAGTGGCGCAGAGCGTCAGGTAGGCTTTGTCTTCGTGCAGAAGCTTTCTGAATTTGCCGGAAATGATAAAGAAGATGAACGCTTCTGCTGCGGTCAGCAAAACGCCAAACAAGCCGACCCGTACCCAAGCGCTTTTGGCAAGGGAACGGTTTGCGCCGGCGGCAGAGGACTTCATCTGGTAAATAAACTGGTCCAGAGAAACTTTATCATATTTATTAGCAAGCCAGATGGTCAGCAAAAAAATAAGGTTTGCCAAAAGCAGACCGATCAGCGCCAGAATGTTGAGCCATTTTCGTTTTTTGTTTCCGTCCAACGAAATAGACCTCCTTTGAGGAATACTATCCACAGTATATTGTAATTTCACCCGAAAGGCAACAGATTTAAGAAATGCTTAATAATTTAAATAGTCATGAACTGGCGCTGTTTTGGGTGCTTTTCTGCTTGACAAACAGAGGTGGCTGTGCTAGAATATTGCGGTAATCAAACATTGCTTTTTATTCGGAGTGATACCCAAGAGGCCGAAGG
>CAZVRM010000219.1:0-3309 GCA_964629605.1 uncultured Oscillospiraceae bacterium | reverse complement strand
GGCGCATGGTTCCGGTACGGCCACCCAGAGAGCCGTCCTTGAACAGCTTCACCGGTCCAAGGTTGATTCGATTAGGATCACCGCCCAAATCCTGAGCATAGCCACCTTCATCAATGAAGTCCTGCAGCTCCTGCGGCGTGTCAAAGGTAATCTGCGCGTGATAACGGATAGGACACCGCCCCTCGGCATAGATTTGCCGGATGCGTTCAATGACGGGCTTGCGGGGATAATAGGTGTTGCCCGCATCGTTGGACTGAACACTGGTGACACCAAACGAAAGCGCCCGGTCTGCGGCCATGAGAAAATAGTGCTCTGCATCATCCAGCGTGGGGCTGGGGATCGTTTGTTGTGCCAACGCATGAGCAGCTTCAGTAAAGACACCGGTGGGAACACCATTCTCATCCACTTCAATCGTTCCGCCATCCACATGTCCCGGCACTTTGTCCATTCCAAGCAACTCCATCACCTTTGAGTTGCCGACCATCACATGGCCGCAAATCCGGGCAAGCACCACCGGTACTTCAGTCGAGATACGATCTAAATCCCATCGGGTAGGGACACGCTTTTCGTCAGTGAAAAAATCCTGATTCCAGCCGGTGGCCTTGACGCCGCGGGCGGTGAGTTCGGGGTTGGCCGCCATGAATGCTTTTACCCGTTCTACCATTTCATCAATGGAGGTGGAGCCTTCGATAGGGGCTTGGGACAGCTTTGCGCCGATCAGCATCAAATGAATATGGCTGTCATTGAAGCCGGGAACGACCGTTCTGCCGCCGCAGTCAATGATCTGAGCATCGCCGCAAAGCGCGGCGATCTCTTCGTTGGAGCCGACCGCGGTGATGGTACCATCTTCCGTCAGGATCGCCTGCGCAAAGACACCCTGCTCCACGTAAATTTTACCGTTTTTTAATACTAATTTTCCCATAAAGAACTCCTTCTGTATTGTCCGGCTCCGTCAAGGCCACAGCCAAAAAAATTGATAAAACCCGCCCCAAAACCGAGAGCGTTTGGAGCGGGCTTGGGGAGAGAGAACCTTAAAAAGTTGTCTGTCATGTGCGGTGGATGGTTTTGATTCGGACGGAGCACCTTGATAGCTGCCGCCCCAAACCCATCTCCCACAGGAAATCATCCATCAGCCTTCTGCCTTCAAACTGCAGTGTAGGCGGGCTTTTGCCAGCATCTTCTGCATATTCGGTTTGATTGGAGTTCCACGCACCTGGGATACCGGCAACCTCCAGGGTGCTACATATTCCAGCGGTCGCTCGCCAATAGGCTCCCGGTAGTTATCTTTCTCAGGCGTAATGTCGTGCGGATAGACCATATTGTCCATGGCAGCCAGCTCCACACAGATGGATTTACCTACATCACTTTCCATCATGCCGCCCACCCAGCAGCCCACGCCGGCCTGCTTACACAGACGATTGATTTCGATGGAATTGGCAAAACCGCCCACACGCGCAGGCTTGATGTTCACGTAGCCACAGGCACCAATTTCCAGAGCCTGACGAACGATCATGGGGTCGGTGACACTTTCGTCCAGACAGATGGGGGTGTCGATCATCTTCTGAAGCTTGGCGTGATCCACGATGTCCAGCGGGCTGAAGGGCTGCTCGATCATCGCGAGGCCATACTTATCCAGCTTGCGGAAAATATCCGCTTCATCGATGGTATAAGAGGAATTACAGTCGATATGGAAGGTTCCGTTGGGGAAGGTGGAACGGATGGCCTGAACCATGTTCACATCCCATCCATGCATAGCCTTCAGCTTGACACGCTTGGTACCGCTGTCCAACGCTGCGCCCACCTCAGCAATCAGCGCATCCAGACTGTCCGCAATTCCAAAGCCGGCACCTTCGTCGATGATTCCTGTCGTACTTTCGGGACAAAGCACTTTGCGTAGGGGAACGCCCAACATATCCGCCTTGAGCGTCCACCAGGCCATTTCAATACTTGCTTTCGCAAAAGGATTTCCCTTGATGGTGCTCATAGCTGCCAGCAGTTCTTCTGCTGTTTCAAAATCTTTTCCCAGCACCATAGGTGCCAAGAAGCGCGACGCAATCTGATAAGCGCCTTCGCCATATTCATAGCAATACGTGGGGCCGGGTAAAGGGCTCGCCTCGCTCCAACCCTCATACTCGCCCGAGCGCATACAAGCCATTACCACCGAATTACCCGGATCAGAACCATAAGCAGTCCGCCAGGGCCGATGGAACTTATTCTCCACTAAATAGAGATCAATAGAATCGATACGCATCAGATGATGCCTCCTTCCGCCTTAAATATTTTCTCTGTCTGCAAGAAAGATTGGTCACAAATTAAATAATGTGGAGCGATATGACTGCGGTGATCCGGAAGGCCAGGATCTGGTTATTTTCCGAACCGCAGGATATCGATCGTATTCTGCACATGACGCTGCATTTCCCTCTGCGCCTCCTCCGGATCGCGGTTTATGATTGCCCGAATAATGTTGCCGTGATCCCGGACATAATCCTCGATGCGGTGCAAATAAATCAGATGCTCCAGCTTTTCAAACATGAGATCCAGGCTGTCCAGCTGATGGCTCAGCACTTTTGTGAGATAAGGATTATCTGCAATTTCCAGATATTTGAAATGCAGCCGATCTTCTCCGGAGAAGCGCGTCGTTCCCAGGCGGAACAACGTCGCGCTCACTTCTCGGTATAGCTCCACCAACTCCTGAATCTGCTGATCGGTAGCTTTTTGCGCTGCCAAAGCCACTGACTTCATTTCCAGAGCCTGTCGAACTTCATATAAATCAATCAGAGAGTAACGAGTAATTTCACCGGATAGGATAGGCTCAATTCTTTTGTCGCCAGCGTTGGGCAGAGACCGCAAGAATCGGCCTTGGCCCTGACGCGAAACCAGAATGCCTCGATCTTCCAGGATAATGATCGCCTCTCGCAGCATATTGCGGCTGATGCCCCACTGCTTGACCAAATCCCTCTCTGTTGGAAAAGAGTCACCTGGCTTCATCTGTGCTTCATCAATATATTGGTAAATTTTTTCGATGACATACTCATATGTAGCCTTATTGCTCATTTTCAATCACCGACCTTTCGATAGCATTATACCAAGGTTGAACCTTTAAGTCAAGTGGTTCAACCTCTTTGCTGCATGTTAGCAAGTTTTTATCATTTCAACCAAAATCAGAGTTTTTCTCTTACGGGCAATGTATCATTTAACCAAGTCGGTTGGACTAAAAAGATATTTATTCTTTTGAAATGTTCTACATATTAATCTATCTAAAATACCATTCTTGTGTCAAAAATACAAGGCATAATGAAAGGCTCAGAA
>CAZVRM010000218.1:0-3363 GCA_964629605.1 uncultured Oscillospiraceae bacterium | reverse complement strand
AGCCCATGGGATGCAGCACGTTGTAGCCCTGCATACGCTTCATGCGGGACATGATGTCGGTGGCGGTATAGCCCTCGGGATGGCCGGCGTGCAGACCCACGCCGGAGGGATAGGGGAACATATCCAGCACGTAGTACTTGGGCTTGGAGAAATCCCAAACGTCGGTGCGGAAGGTGTTATGGGCTTCCCAATATTTTTGCCATTTGGCTTCAATGTTAGCGTATTCGTAATTCATATTGCTCAGTCTTCTTTCACAATCAAATTAGAAATGTCGATCTTGGTGCCGTCGCCCCACAGACGCTCCAGAGCGTACAGCTCCCGGGCTTCCTCCTGGAAGATGTTGACCACCACGCCGGTGTAGTCCACCAGCACCCAGTTGGAATTGACGCCCTCGTGATGATGGGGCATGGTTTCCAGATTTTCCTTCACCTTAAACTCGATCTCGTCGCCCAGAGCGCGGATGTGGGTGTTGGAAGTACCGGTCATAATGACAAAGTAGTCGGTGAGGGTGGTCTTGTCGTCCACCTGCAGCACCACGATGTCCCGGGCTTTTTTGCTGTCGGCGATCTTGACGATCTCCTCCATCAGCTGTTTGCTTTCGTTCATATTTTCTCCTCCGTTTCCACGGGTGTTTTTCGCAATTTCAGTGCATCCAGGGTCTTGTAATAGGGCTCTTTGCCCTGTTCCCGGATAAAGGCCGCCGTCCGCTCCATAGCCGAGGTGACAGCCGCTTCCAGATCGGTGAGCGCCAGCTGCCGCAGGTCTTCCACCCCCGGCCAGGTGCGGGTTTCCTCGCACATATCGGCCACATAGAGAATTTTCTGCAGGGTGGTCATGTTCAAGTCGCCGGTGGTGTGGGTGCGGATGGCCTCCACAATGTCATCGGGCATATGGAACTGCCGTTTTGCCGTCTCTGCGCCGGTGTCGGCGTGGATCAGCTGGGCAAAATTGGCCTCGTCATAATCAATTATTATATTCCACTTTTCACACAAGGTCAACTGTTCTTTTTCGCTCAGTGCCTTGGTACAATCGTGAAGAATGGCGGCCGCCCGGACGGTATAATCGTCCACGCCGTACCGTTCGGCCATCTTTGCCGCCATGCGCTCACAACCCAGAATGTGCGCCATGCGCTTGGGGCTGACCCGCCCTTTCACCTGCTGCCGCAGCTGTTCCAGCGTAGGCAGATAGAGGCGGTTCTGGCGGATATATTCCATCACGGCGGGATGCAGCAGGTTTTCGTCCAGACTTTCCCGCACCTGTGTGGAGCTCATGGGCATGGCAGGATTGTCCACGATGTCGATGCCCATTCCCAGCTGCACGCGCAGCTGCTCTGCTTTTTCGGCGATACGCTGCCGGTCGGCATCGTCCCGGGCCACCACTGCCAGACGGCACAGCCTTGCCATGCGCTCAGGCTCCCGCCACCGGTCAAAGGACAGCACCATATCGGTGCCCACCACCAGCCACAGTTCTGCGTCGGGATACTGCTTTTTCAGCGCTCCCAGAGTGTCCACCGTATAGCTGGCGCCCTGCCGCTCCAACTCCAGCGGACAGGCCTCCACCCGGTCAAGCTGCTGTGCGGCAATCCGGCACATTTCCAGCCGCTGGGCAGGGGTCGCCGAGCCCTCGGGCAGCGCCTTGTGGGGCGGCACATTGGCAGGCATCAGCAGAAGCTTGTCCAGCTGCAGCCCCTCCACCACCGCCCGGGCGGCGTTCATATGTCCCAGATGAATGGGGTTGAAGGTGCCGCCGTACATGGCGATCTTCATGTTATTTTTCCTTGGGCAGGACGATGCCGGGCTTTTCGGGATTGGGCTTATACAGCACCAGCTTGGAGCCGATGCACTGGACAGGCTCGGCCTCCAGCGCCTCGCACAGGATCTCGCTGGCCTCACGGGCGGTGAGGAAGGAGCTCTCCAGCACCTTGATCTTGATGAGTTCCTTGGCCTTCAGTTCCAGAGCGGCCTGCTGAGCCACGTTTTCGGTAACGCCGTCCTTGCCGATCTGCTGCGTTGCGGGGATGGTATTTGCCAGACCGCGCAGATAAGCGCGCTGTTTGCTTGTCAACATAGTTATTTCCTCTTTATTTCGTAATATTTTTTAAAATCCTCTTGTTTCCAGCTCTGCCTTGGTGAGAGCCAGAGCGTTTGCCCGGTGGGAGATCCGGTTTTTGCGCTCCTGCGCCATGGAGGAGAAGGTCTCCCCTTCCGACCGCACGAAAAACACCGGGTCGTAGCCGAAGCCGCCCTCGCCGTGACATTCCCGCAGGATCTCGCCCCGGCAGATGCCCCGAATGGCAAACTCGGTGCCATCGGGATACACGCAGGCGATGGCAGACACAAACTGTGCGCCCCGCTGCTCGTCGGGCACATTTTCCATCTTTTTCAGCAGGAAATCCACCCGATCCTGATCGGAACCGGCGCAGTACCGTGCCGAACGGATGCCCGGCTCGCCGTTCAGAGCGTCTACCTCCAGACCGGAATCGTCTGCCAGCGCAGGCATACCGGAGGCTTTGCAGGCGGCTCGCGCCTTGATGAGGGCATTTTCCTCAAAGGTACTGCCGTTTTCCTCGGGGTCGGTGGCGATGCCGGCTTCCTTCATGGAAAGGAAGCGACGGCGGTCATTTTCCAGAATGTCCCGGATCTCCTGTAGCTTGTGGCCGTTGTTGGTGGCAATCACATAGGTGTCCATAATGCTATCCTTTCTGTGTCATTCCGAGCCCGCAGGGCGTGGGAATCCGTCCTTTGGAGATGCGGATTGCCACGGGCGCAAGCGCCCTCGCAATGACATACGGTTTTGTTATCGGAACAGGTGGCCCACCACAGCCTTCTGGGCAGCCACCAGCTGCTTGATGCCGCCCTGTGCCAGAACATACATCTCGTCCAGCTCCTTCTTGCTGAAGGGTCGCTCCTCGCCGGTGCCCTGCAGCTCGATGATGTTGCCTTCGTCATCCATGATGAAGTTAAAGTCCACCTCGCCGCCGCTGTCCTCCACATAGTCCAGATCGCAAACGGCCTCGTCATTGACGATGCCCACGCTGACGGCAGCCACATAGGAGTACAGGGGCATACAGTTGATTGCGCCCTGCTTTTTCAGCTTGTCCAGAGCGATGACCAGCGCGCAGAAAGCGCCGGTGATAGAGGCGCAGCGGGTGCCGCCGTCGGCCTGGATCACGTCACAGTCGATGGTGATGGATCGCTCGCCCAGCGCCTCCAGATCCACAACAGACCGGAGTGCCCGGCCGATGAGCCGCTGGATCTCGGCGGAGCGGCCGTTGAGCTTCAGCTTGCTGATGTCCCGGGGAGAGCGGCTGGCGGTGGCACGGGGCAGCATATTGTATTCGGCGGTGACCCAGCCCTCGCCCTG
>CAZVRM010000217.1:0-3379 GCA_964629605.1 uncultured Oscillospiraceae bacterium | reverse complement strand
ATCATCACCACCATCATCACGCCGACGAGGTGTTCACCTCCTGGGGCGTGGAGACCACCCGCGAGTTTACTGTTGAGGAGATCGAGGACATTCTGAGCCAGTTTACCAGCGGCATCTATGGCGCTGTGCTGCGCGCCAAGGGCATTGTTGCAGGTCAGGACGGTCGGTGGATCCACTTTGACTACGTTCCCGGTGAGGAAAATGTTCGCCACGGCGCTGCCTCCACCATGGGTCGTCTGTGCGTCATCGGTTCCAAGATCGACACTTCTGCCATGAAGGCACTGTTTGGGGTGGAATAAGATGGATCTGCCTGTCTATCTGTTTACCGGCTTTCTGGAGGCCGGCAAGACCAAGTTTATTCAGGAGACCCTGGAGGACGAGCGCTTCAACGCCGGCGAACGCACCCTGCTGCTGCTGTGCGAGGAAGGCGTAGAGGAGTACAATCCCGACCTGTTTTCCGCTCACAACGTGTTCATCGAGGTGCTGGAGGACGAAAGCCAGCTGAACCCCGACTATCTGGCCAAGCTGCAGATGAAGCACAACCCCCAGCGGGTGGTGCTGGAATACAACGGTATGTGGCTGCTGGACGACCTGTATAACAATATGCCCGAGGATTGGGTGATCTATCAGGAAATTTGCTTTGCCGACGCTTCCACCTTTCTCAGCTACAACGCCAATATGCGCCAGCTGACGGTGGACAAGCTGAAAAGCTGCGAAATGATCGTCTTTAACCGCGCCAAGCCCGAGCAGGACAAGATGGAGTTCCACAAGATCGTCCGGGGCGCCAGCCGGCGGGCACAGATCGCCTATGAGCTGGAAAACGGCGATGTGATCTATGACGAGATCGAAGATCCCTTGCCCTTTGATCTGGAGGCCGAGTCTTTTGAGATCAAGGACGAGGATTATGCCATATGGTATCGGGACATTTCCGAGGAGGAAAAGAAGTACGGCGGTAAGACGGTCACCTTCAAGGGCATGGCAGTCAAGAGCCAGAAGCTGCCCCCCAAGACCTTCCTGTGCGGTCGCTATCTGATGGTCTGCTGCGAGGACGACATCACCTTTGCCGGTCTGGCCTGTCAGTGGGACAAGCCCATGGATTTCGAGAGCAAGGACTGGATCACCGTCACGGCAAAAATCGCCATCAAGTTCAGCCCGGTCTACGAAAAGCGCGGCCCGGTGCTGCAGGTCATCTCGGTAGAGCCTGCTGAAGCTCCCGAGCAGGAAGTGGCGACCTTCTATTAAAAAGCAACACCCCGGAGAAATCCGGGGTGTTTTTACGTTTATTCTTCAAATGTGATATTTACATTGCCCAAATCGGCGGTGGCAGTGAGCTTGATTTCCTCGTCGCCCGCGTGATAGCTGTCGGACAGGTTGGTTTGCCCCTCGGTCACATCCACGTCGATCTCATAATCGGTTTTCGAGCCCTGCAGGGAGCCTTCGATGCTGCCGCAGTCGGCCTCCAGCGTGATGCTGTGTACGGCAGACACGTTGTGCAGGGCAATGCTGCCCAGATCACAGTAGACGTTCAGCGTCTGGGGCACAATCTCGTAGAGTATCACGTTACCAGCGTCGCACTTGATCTCCAGCTTGACGTGATAGGGGATTTTCACAATGAAATCGGCTTCGACGTTTTCGATATACAGGGTGTTTCCCCGGCGCACTGCCTCGTAAAACATCGGATCTCCCACGATTTGCACATTGCCGTCTTCCGAGGGTTCCACCTGCACACTGCCAAGAGAGGCGGCGACGGCCACCTTTTCCAGCGTGGAAGCGTCCAAGCTGTTAACCGCGTCGGGGGTGGAAATCTCGAAATAGACTTCGTCTACCATGGGCTGCAGTACCTCTTCGGCGATCGTTTCGTAACGGGGAGATGCGTTCAGCACCAGCAGGAGTACCGGCAGCGCAAAGACAAATATCAGTGCAATTACGCCTGCCACGATCCATCTGCGGCGGCCCATTGTGGATTGCCGGCTCTGCCGCACCGGCTGATAGGTGGTATGCCGGTATTCCGGAAGGTCGGCACGAATGGCCTCCAACAGCGCCTCGGGCTCGCCCAGATCATAGATGGCCTGTTCCTCGGTCATGCCGTCCTCTATCCGTGCTTCAATGGCATCCATATAAAAGGCCGCGATGGGATCCAGCTCCTCCTGAGGCAAATCGCTTAACCTGTATCGCAGCCAGTCTTCAAAATCATATTTGGTCATGTGAGATTTCCCTCCTCAAAGGTCAGATCAATGCTGCCCACGTCCACACGGACGGTCAGCGGGATACCGTCGGGCTGCTGCGAGACAGGCAGATTGCAGCTGCCTACGTCCACCGACGCATGAATATCGTAGTCGGATTGTCTGCCTGCCAGACTGCCGGAAATATCACCCACGTCGCATTGCAGCTCCAGCGAGCTGGGGGCAATATCTAAAAGCTGAATATTGCCACAGTCGTCTGTTCGAATAATTTTCAGAATCCCATCATCCGTGGTAGTTTGCTCATAGTTTGCAGCAACGGGAAGGGTGATGTGGATCTTATCGTCGGGAGAAGGCTCTGCCGTGATGTTTCCTACATCCTCATGGATGGAAAGGGTGTGCAGGTGATCGGTGGTAAAATCCAAAATCACAGGTTCCACATCGGTCTGCACCCGGATGCCCTCCCAGATTATGTTCACCCGGTCATCACCCGACTGCACATAGATGCCACCATTAGCATTCTTTGTATCGGAGGACGTAGGGGGATTCAACGATTCTGGCGTCGAAAAGATACGAGGCAGTGCCGGAATTGCCACAAGCAGCACTGCGGCGGCGGCAGTCAGTGCCATCCGGAGGCCTTTGCGGGAAGGTTTTTTGGCGGCTGGCGCGGCGATCCCTGCCCGACAGGCAGTCAGAATTTCTTCCTGTGTCCCCAGTGCGCCGATAGCCTGCTCTTCGGTCATGCCGTCCTCCATGCGGTCGGCAATGGCATCGCTGTAATACCGCAGAATGCGTTCCGGATCCTCAGTGGGGAGGTCATACAGCTTATACCGCAGCCATTTTTCAAAATCCTGCTTTTTCACGGCGTTCCCCCCTTGATAAAATCATATGCCCGTTGGACTTCGGCCCATTCGGTGAGAAAATCCTTGATACGCTTTTGTCCCACGGGGGTCAGGTGGTAGTATTTCCGCAGACGGCCGTTGTGCTCCACCGAATATTCGGCGATACATCCAGCACTCTGCATCCGTTTCAGGATGGGATAGAGGGTGGATTCTGACAGCGTTACGGCGGGGGAAAGATCCTTGATGATCTGATAACCGTAGGAATCCTGCTTCTCCAGCGCCTTGAGAACGCAGATCTCCAGCAGGCCCCGCTTCAGTTGAATATCCATCACAACACCTCCTTGAGAATACTATACA
>CAZVRM010000216.1:0-3427 GCA_964629605.1 uncultured Oscillospiraceae bacterium | reverse complement strand
AATACAGGAAAATATCATAATACTGGTCGGCACGGAAATTTTCACCGATATTCAGGGTGGCATAGGTGCCGTCCTCGGAAAGAACGATGGAAAGCTCGTCCTCGTCCACCGGTTTATCCTCCCAAAGTACCTCTGCGCGCTGGATCGTGGTATCCGAACGCAGCATCGCATAGTACACTTCGCTGCCGGTATAACTCAACGCACTGCCCACAAAGCTTTCTTCGCTCTTTACCGTGCTGCTGTAGAAGCCCAGATTGGGCAGACGCACGGTAACGGGCAGACTGTAGGTGGTTCCGTCCAGCTCATAGGTAAGCTTGCCTTCACCGCAGGTCTTGCTCACCGCACTGAAATAAGCCTCGTGATCATCCAAATTCTGCAGGCTGAAAACATCGCCCTCTGCGCGCAGGTTTTCCACAGGGATCAGGGTCTGTTCCTCGCCGTCGCACAGATACACTGCAATGCGGTAATTGGAGCCCAGATCAAGCCACAAATGCTGCTCCATTTCGTTGGTCTGGGGCACATAAACGCCGTTTTCCCGATTCACCCAGCACCAGCGCAGACCGGGACGCTGATCGGTGATCCGGAAGCCCGTGCTCTCGTCACGGGTACTCTTGATGGTTTCCTCGCCAAAGATCTCGGTGTACTCACTGTAAATCCGGATCCGATACCAATCGTCGGTAAAGTTCTCGTCCATGGTGACCACCGCATAGTTTTTACCCTCAGGAACCGTCCAGCTGAAGAAGCTCAGATCGCCTTCTTCGGGCTGAATGTCGGTGATCTTCCAGCCGTCTTCTGCCATCAGGTAGAAGGTCTCCTGAGTGACGGCATTGCCGGACGCATCCTTGCCGTCAAAGACCAGAGGCTCGGCATAGGTTTCCTTGCTGCGGACAGGCTCGCAATAGAAGCCCACGCTGGGCAGGGTCACTTCCACCGGCAGCTCATAGGTCTTGCCGTCCTTCTTATAGGTGATCTCACCTTCGCCAAACTGGGCAAAGCGCAAGCGCAGATATTCGGGCTGATCCTCGTTGATGCGTTCCACCTCCACGAAAGCAGGGAAGGTCAGTTCATCCTCGCCCAGCAGCTGTACCTGACCGTTTTCCACAAAGCAGATTGCCATCCGGCAGCTGCCGTAAGGATCGATCTCCCGTTCCATGCCGGAGTTCAGATTGTCGGTTTGAACCGTGAGGTTGTCGCTGTTGCCGTTCACCCAGCACCAGCGCAGCCCGGGACGTTCGTCCTTGATCCAGAAGGATCGGCTGCTGGAGCCCAGATTCCATTGTACGGAAATGTTATAGGTACGATCTCCGTAAATCTTTTCGGTAAGATACAGCGTGGCATAGGAGCCGTCCTCGGCAATGACCACCTTGATCTCATCCTCGCCAACAGTATCCATCTGCCGCATCAGCGACACCGACCGGATGACGCCGCCATCGCGCAGCATCACATAGTACACGTCGTTGTTGCCGGTATAGGTCAGGTTCGTGCCTGCATAAGTATCATCGCTCTTCACCGGTTCGGTGTAGAAGCCCAGATGGGGCAGTTCCACCGTCACCGGCAGTTCATAGGTAACACCGGCTTCTGTATAGCGGATGGTACCGGTGCCCGATGCGTCGGCATAGAAGTAGAAGTAATTGCCGTCGTCCTTCACGGCCTCCGTGGAGAAGGCCTTGCCCTCGAATACCAGATCATCATAGGGGATCAGCGTATTCTGCTCTTCGCCGCACAGATAGACCGCCACGCAATACTCGTTGCCCAGTTCGCTCCAAATATTCCCGCTCAAATAATCCACCTGGGGCTCATAGACACCGTTGTACCGGTTCACCCAGCACCACTTGAGGGTGCCGGCGGCGGGCTTTTCTTCCAGCATATCGATGTTCAGCTGTGCCTCTGCCTTGTCACCCTCCACATCGGACAGTGTCAGGGCAAAGTCCAGAGTGCCGTCCACCTTCCCGAAGTTGGCGGTGACCTCGATGAACTGGTTCTTCACATCCAGCGCCAGCGTGACACCGTAATCGGCCAGCAGGTCATCCACATTATCGGTCCAGGCAGTGGCTTCCAGTTCGATGCCCTCGTCCTCGTTCTTTTCCAGATAGACCAGCACTTCGCTCTTGTCCTTCACCTGGAACAGATCGGTATCCCACATCAGCCAGGCCTGACCGATTTCACCGCTCAAGCCGGAGATGATCTCTTTTTTGATCCAGGTATCTTCCGACCGCTCGGGCGCGTCAAAGAAGCCCACGGTGGGCAGGGATTCCTCCGCACCGGTCAGGTCGTCCACCTCCAGCGGGAAGGCGTAGGTCACGCCATCTCTGGTGTAGGTGATGTCGCCCACCAGAGCCTTGTCAAAGACCATATAGACGGCATTTGCATATTCTTCATTCTGGCTGTAGGTCAACCCCTTCGGGAAGGTCAGTTCCTCAAAAGGCACCTCGATGAAGGCCTCGCCGTTCCAGAACAAAAACACCGCATTGATGTCCTGTCCCACTTCGTCCCACATATAATCGGCGGCATTGTCAGCATTATAGTTGGGCGCACCGCCGGTCATACCGCGGAACTTGCTCCAGTACAGATCCACCGCTCTTTCGGTCGATTCCTCTTCGTCACTGTCTGCAGCCGTTTCGTCGATGCTCAGATGGCAGTTATACTCCACGCCCTCGGCATTGGTCAGGAAAAGCTCCAGATTGCGGGAGCCACTGAAGCCGGTCTCCACCTGGATATAGCCATTCTCCAGCTGGGGCGTTATGACCATGTCGTACTTGGCCAGTGTCTCGGCAGTCTGTTCCAGAGGCGTTTTCACAAAAACGTCCCCCTCGCTGCCTACGGCCTCAAAGGACACACTGACCGAGGCCACCGTTCCCACCGCATCGGTATCCCACATGAGATACACGGTCTTTTTCTGGTCAGACGTGCCCTGCACAACATGGTCAGAGCCGGCACGCAGCCAAGTGTCCTCCGACCGCTGGCAGGCATCATAAAAGCCCAGCGTCGGCAAAGCGTCGGTTCCGACCGTCTGTTCGGCCTGCACCACAGCCTCCTCTTCGGCAAAAATGCCCAGAGGCAGCGCGGAAATTGCCATCATGACTGCCAGCAGCATTGCCAGCAAGCGTCTGGTTTTCCTCATGCAAACATCTCCTTTTCCTGCTTTTCAAAATTTAAAAAAATATTTACATACTTCGTATACTATACCATGGTTTTGCAGAAAAAAACAAGATGCTGTCAGCATTGTTCGGCAATTCTTTTTTCCGCGAAAAATCTGTATTCATATGTCTATCTGAAACGGGCGGCACCACAACCCGGTTTTTTCATGGTCAGATTCCCCACTTTCAGCGGCTCAAACAGCATAAAACGCTCCTTTCCAGCCGGGATATGATAAAAAAAGGCGCGTTGCAAAATGCACACACCCCCGTCATTCCGAGCCAGTGGTCAC
>CAZVRM010000215.1:0-3436 GCA_964629605.1 uncultured Oscillospiraceae bacterium | reverse complement strand
TGTTTTCGATGCCGATGAGCACCTTGCCGGGCTCACAAGACAGGGGGCCGGCCTGTTCTGCCAGATAGCGCAGAGGGGTGCCGATGGGAGCGATCAGGTTCTTGGGCTCCTTGACGGCAGAACCGTCGATGGTGACGATACGATCCACCAGAGGCATACCGGTCTCCATATACTGGGCCATCTTGGCGGTAGAGGAGACGTTGATGATGATAACGCCCATGGAGGCCATACGCTGGCCGCCCTTGACCACCTTTCCGGTGACGTTATACAGCAGCACCTGCTTGGCGCCCTGAGGGTAGATGGCGGGCAGGATGAAAATATCCACCCAGTCGTCGCCCGCAAAGGCTTCCTTCAGCTTCGCAATGGCCTCCTGCTTGTTGTCCTCGATGCAAATGACCACCTTTTTGGCATTCATCCACTTGTGCAGCAGATGCACACCCTTGACCACCAGATCGGTGTGATCCACCATCATGCGGGTATCGGAGGTGATATAGGGCTCGCACTCGGCGGCGTTCACCAGAACGGTGTCGATCCGGTTCTTGCGGATGGCGTCCAACTTGCCCCACAGAGGGAATGCTGCGCCGCCCAGACCCACCACGCCGCTGTCCTTGACGGCGGCCAAAAAGCCGTCCACATCGTCAAACACCGGGGGCTTCAGGTTGGGATCCTGCTCCATCTTGCCGTCGCTCTCGATCTTGATGGTGAGGGCGGAGCGGCCGTCGGCCTGCTTATAAGGCTCGATGGCGGTGACGGTACCGGAAACGGTGGCGTGGACGGGACAGGACATACCCTCGCCGGGTTTTGCGATCAGCTGACCCACGCGTACATAGTCACCCACGGCCACGATGGGCTCGGCATGGGCTCCGGAGTGCATATTCATGGGGAGCAGAACTTCTTTCGGGGGAGCAACACGGATGGGATGGCAGCCGGCCGTGTGCTTGTTGTGGTGCACTTTCAGCGTCGAAATGTTCTTTCTGAACTGCATCAGGTTCCTTCCTCCTTTTTATTTTAAAAAATTATAAATACTCGGGTATCATCAATTTGTAAACTTGTCTTTCAGTCCGTCGGTATACAGCAGCGTGCCGTCGTGGTTGATCCACAGCACCTCTACCCCGCCCAGAGACTTTGCCAGCGCCAGACCCTCCTCATAGGACATACAGAACAGGGCGGTGCTCAGCGCATCTGCCAGTCCGCTGTCCCGGGTGATGATGGTCACCGACGCAAACTGCTCTGCCGGGAACAGGGTATCCCGGTCGATGATGTGGTGATACTGCTTTCCATCCACCGAGAAAAACCGCTCATAGTTGCCCGAAGTGACGCAGGCCGTGTCGGTAAGATTCAGCGTAGCCGCATACCGGCTGTCGGGAGCTTTCGGGTCTTTCACAGCGGTATTCCAGCCGCTGCCGTCGGGCTTGGTGCCCACAATACGGATATTTCCGCCGATGTTGAGCACATAGCCGTCTGCACCCTGCTGCTGCAGATATTCTGCCGCCTTTTCGGTGGCATATCCCTTGCCCAGCGCACCCACGTCGATGGCGGCAGAGGCATCCGCCAGCCGGACGGTGCTCTGCTGCGGATCGATCTCCAGCAGGTCAAAGGAAGTATGCTTTGCCGCCTCCAGCAGTTCCGCCTGGGTAGGCAGCGAGGCCGCGCCGGGATTGTCGGTGGCTTCGGTACGATGGTTGTGCCAGATCTTGAGCACCGAACCCAGCAGGATATTCATCTCGCCATCGGTCTTGTTATACAAATCTTCGGCATACAGCAGAAACTCGATGAGCTTGGGGTCTACCTTGACCGGTTCGCCGCCGGCAAGGCGATTGATGGTACACAAATTGTTGATGCCCGAATATTCATGGTAAATATCAAACAATTGGTGATATTCGGTCAAAATGCCGGAAACCCCGGCAGAGAGCTGTTCAAATCTCTCCGTCGGGTCTCCGGCATAACTATACACATAGGAAACGGTGTCAAACCAATTAAAATAAACCTTGCCCATGGGATCGGTGGATTTCACCTCGTTCTGGGAGCAGCCTGCAAAAGAGGCAAGCAACCCCAGCAAACAAAACAAGATCCATCCTTTTTTCAGTCGATTCAATTTGGTTCAACCCCTAATGTCGTACAATTTTTTAGCGAGCGTAGTCAGCAGCGCGGGCGATAACTTCCATCATGCCGGTGACCTGTATGGTGCAGGAGGCATACAGAGTCTCGTCAGCGGGAACAGCGTAGCCGTGATCGTTGGTCTTGGTCTGGATGCCGCGAACCTCAGAAGCGGTCTTGCCGGCGCAGAAAGCGGAGAAAGCAGCAGACTGCGCATCCCACTCAGCGATAGCAGCGCCGTAAGCGACCATGCCGTAGGCATCGCCCAGCTCACGCTTGGTGCCCTTGTAGTCAGCACCGGTGATCGCACCGGCGGTGGAAACGGAGATCTTGGGCTGAGTAGCATCGTTCAGAGCGGCCAGGATCTTGCCGTCAGCGCCAACAACAGCAGCGCCGAACTCGGAGTACAGCTTGGCAACGCCGTCGGCGTCAGCGGTAGCAGCGGTGGACTCGGAAGCCTCAGACACGGCGGCAACGCCCAGCTTGAAGCCCTCGCCGGCCTTGAAGGCGACGGCAGCCTTGTCCTCGCAAGCCTTGGCAACAGCGGTGATGAAGTCGGTGATCTGCATGGTGCAGCCGGCCTTCAGAGCTTCGTCAGCAGGAACAGTGTAGCCGTGATCGTTGGTGGTGGTGGCAATGGCCTTGACCTCAGCGGCGGTCTTGCCCACCACATAAGCCTCAAAAGCCTTAGCCTGATCGTCCCACTCAGCAATGGCGCCGCCATAAGCGACCATGCCGTAAGCGTCACCCAGCTCCATCTTGGTCTGGAAGGTCTTGGTGGTGTCAACGGCGCCGCCGGTGACGTCCATCTTGTTCTGCGCCACGTCGATGCGGCACTGAACGATCTTGCCGTTGGCATCCAGGATGACGGCGGCCACGGTGGCATCGACCTGCGCATTGTTCTCAGCAGAGGAGGCAGTGCTCAGCTCAACGCCCAGGCCCAGCTTGTAGTCGGCTTCCTTGGCGCCGCAGGCAGCCAGAGACAGCAGGCTCATAGCAGCCAGCATGATAGCGATGATTTTTTTCATAGAAAATCCCTCTTCTTTTTTATTTTTTGATGTGCTTTTCCCTTGGCACGACCGAATCAAAAGGAACGCTGCCGGGTTTGCCCCTACCCTTCGTTCCTCTTTCCTCCCTTGCTTGGGTTCACCCATCAAGATTAACATTTTTCAGCTGTAATATTTCCTCTTTTTCCCATTTTACAGAACGTGTTATTTTGGAAAACGTTGATAATACAACTTGCTCGATAATTATATCATTTTCGCCTAACCCCGTCAATAGAATTATGTTTTCCAGTCCTTTGTGCAGGATTGCAGAAAATGATTTGGTGAAAGCCATC
>CAZVRM010000214.1:0-3450 GCA_964629605.1 uncultured Oscillospiraceae bacterium | reverse complement strand
AGCGGCCCGTGTCCTTTGGTAAACACAAATCTGACTTTTTTGACACGCTGAACCGCCGGGCATCCGCCCGGCGGTTGTTTTTATGCGGCTCTTGTCTGGCAGAAATAACCGTCAGGCGAACGCTCAGCAGGGGGCCCGGGGGGAGGGCGAACCGTCCCTCTGCGGCTCCCCCGGCCGCCCTTTTCTCTTGTACCGTCAACGGCACGTTCTCTTTTCGGCGGGACGAAAAGAGAATGTGGGGTTGGAACGGTGGGTTCTGTAAAACGCCGCTTGCTGATTGGCTGTTGGCCCTACAATATGTTGCGTTCTATCAATTCTTCCGCTAACTCGTGCCAGTTCATGCGATCGGTGTTGCGGATCATGGCCGGAACACCCGATGCCTTTGCCAGTTCTGTCAGCCGCGCCTGTTCCTTCAGCCAATCTTCCACTGCTTGATCATGCACCCGCTCACCCGCCCGGTGGGACAGGCGTTCCGCAGTCTTTTCCGGACTGACGGTAAGCACCACGGTCTGTGCGTTCAGATTATTCAGCCGATGCGCCACGGCCGACAGGTCAGCGTGGGGAAAACACATTCCATAATTCAGGTGAAACCGTTCCAGAACGAAAAACAGTCCCCTCGCCCGGCGGGAATGAAGGCCCATGCCGTCGGCATAGTCGGCTAGTTCTTCCAACAGGAGCAGTCTCTGCTCCAACACCAGCAGGTTTTCCTCCTGCGACAATGTCTGGAGCTGGCCATTTATCAGATTCAGATTTTGTGAATACTGCTCGGACAGGAACACGGCGTTGCGTTCGCCGTCGTCTTTCGCAGCTTGCACCTGTTTCAGCGCCCGAAACAAAGAAGTCTTTCCCGAACAGGACAGTCCTTCCAGTACGATCCCCCGTATCTGTTGTGCCATAGATTTCCTCCTTTCGTGGATGGAAAACCGCCGGACAAATGTCCGGCGGTCATTTTTTACGCAAATTTACTTATGATACAGCTTTTTGGTCTGATAATTGGGCTCACAGGTGAGATGGATGCCCAGCTTACGGTAAATATCAGCATCTACCTGGGGTAAAATGACGGTGGAATGTGCCTCACAGCCCCGCAGCTCGCCCAGTTTGTCCACCGCCTGTGCTGCTTCCGCACCCAGGCTGGCGCTGATGGCCAGCGCCACCAGCACTTCATCGGAGTGCAGACGGGGGTTATGGTTGCCCAGAGGGCCAACCTTCAACTCCTGAATGGGCTCGATAACGCTGCGGGCGATGAGCAGGGTCTCCCGCTCCATATGGCACAGTCCCTTGACGGCATTGAGCAGCGCTGCAGCAGAGGGTCCCAGCAGATCGGAGGTTCGGCCGGTGACGATGCGTCCGTCGGGCAGCTCAATGGCCACCGCAGGCCGCTCGGTCTCTTCGGCACGTGCCAGCGCCGCCGCCACCACAGGGCGATCCTCCACGCCGATGGACAGCTGACGCATGAGCATTTCGATCTTTTCCACCGCCACTTCCGAGCCCATATCCCGGCGCAGGTCACACTTGGCGGCATAATACCGGCGGATGATCTCATCACAGCTGGCCTTGCGGCACACCTGATCGTCCACGATGGCATAACCCGCCATGTTGACGCCCATATCGGTAGGAGAATGGTAGGGACTCTTGCCGGAGATCTTTTCAAACACGGCGTTGAGCACCGGGAAGGCCTCTACATCCCGGTTATAGTTGACGGTGGTGACACCATAACAATCCAGATGATAAGGGTCGATCATGTTTACGTCGTTGAGATCAGCAGTGGCGGCCTCATAGGCCAGGTTCACCGGGTGCTTCAGGGGCAGATTCCAGATGGGGAAGGTCTCGAACTTGGCATAACCGGCCTTCACACCATGCAGGTGCTCATGATACAGCTGGGACAGACAAACTGCCAGCTTGCCGCTGCCCGGGCCGGGAGCGGTGACCACCACCAGCGGCCGCTGGGTCTCCACGAAATCGTTCTTGCCGAAACCGTTTTCGCTGACGATACCGGTCACATTGTAGGGATAGCCCTCGATGACGTAATGGCGCGCCACCTTCAGTCCCAGCTTTTCCAGCTTGTTCTGGAAGGCCTCTACGCTGGGCTGGCCGGTGTAGCAGGTGATGACCACCGTGCTGACAAACAGGCCGAAACCACGGAACGCGTCGATCAGGCGCAGAACATCCTGATCGTAGGTGATGCCCAGATCGCCCCGGATCTTGTTCTTCACAATGTCACCGGCATTGATGGCGATCAAGATCTCGGCCTTGTCAGACAGCGCCTTGAGCATCTGGATCTTGCTGTCGGGGGCAAAGCCCGGCAGTACCCGGGAGGCATGGAAGTCGTCAAACAGCTTGCCGCCGAATTCCAGATACAGCTTGCCGCCCAGATCGTTGATGCGCTTCTGGATCTCGGCAGACTGCTTTTCGATATACAGCTGATTGTCAAAACCGGTTTTGCACATAAGAATGCCTCCCCATTTTTCTTTCTTTCAACAACATATTATTTTACCATATTTGCGGCTTTTTACAAGTCCACAGCGGGAAATTTGTCGGAGAAAAAACCGCCCGGTTTTCACCGGGCGGCAGCAACGCTTTACTTTTGCTTGTCCATTCTTGCCAGCAGATAAACCGCCAGCACGATGCAGCCGATGACCAGAAAAATGCCGATCATGCCGCTGACCATGGCGGGCAGGGTAAATGCCCAGGAATCCAGATAAAATGTCATAGCAGTCCCCTCCTTATTTACCCATCAATGTCAGCAGCAGGCCGCCGGCGATAACCGACGCGATCTGACCGGAAACATTGATACTGATGGAGTACATCAGCAGGAAGTTCTGGTTGTCCTCTTCCAGACCCATCTTGTTGACCACGCGGCCGCTCATGGGGAAGGCGGAAATACCGGCTGCACCGATCATGGGGTTCAGCTTTTTGCCGGCAGGCAGGAACAGGTTGATGAGCTTGCAGAACATCACGCCGCCGATGGTGTCAAACACAAAGGCGAACAGGCCCAGACCCAGGATCAGCAGGGTGTCGGGGCGGACGAACTTGTCAGCCGTCATCTGACTGGCAACCGTCAGACCCAGCAGGATGGTGATCAGGTTGGCCAGCGTATTCTGTGCGGTTTCGGACAGGCTGTCCAGCACGCCGCACTCACGGATCAGGTTGCCGAACATCAGGAAGCCCACCAGCGCCACGCTGGCAGGAGCCACCAGACCGGCGATGACCGTGACCACGATGGGGAACAGGATGCGGGTGCGCTTGGAAACGCTGCCCGCGGTGTAGGGCATCCGGATGCCGCGCTCGGCCTTGGTGGTCACCAGTCGGATGACCGGGGGCTGAACGATGGGCACCAGGGCCATGTAGCTGTAGGCCGCCACCATGATGGCGCCTAAATAGCCCGATTCCAGCATCAGCGCCACGAAAATGGCGGTGGGGCCGTCGGCTGCGCCGATGATGGCGATGGAG
>CAZVRM010000213.1:0-3463 GCA_964629605.1 uncultured Oscillospiraceae bacterium | reverse complement strand
CCCATGGGGCACATGACGATGCGGTTTTTGATCTCCACATTGCCCACCTTCCAGGGGGTGAACAGGGCTTGGTATTTGGTATCCATAGGATCTCTCCTTTTGAAATGTTGATGTATCAACTTCTACTGATGCTTTTAGTGTACTCCTATTGGAAGAGCCTGTCAAGCAAACTTATGGGAACAGGAAAATTTTATATAAAATATTTTAAGCTTTACAAGCTTATGAAAATGTGGTATCCTAAGAACATTGTTTGGAAAGGATGATCCCCCATGTCCCAGGTTTTTGACCGCAAGATCACCATCCTGCTGACCCAGTATCCCACCGCTATGGCATCCACCCTGTGCTGGCTCACGGATTTCCCTTATACACACACTTCCATCGGTCTCAGCGAAGACCGCAACACCTATTACAGCTTTGTGAAAAAAGGCTTTATCGTGGAAAAGGTCACCCGCTACAACAAACCCGGACGAGCCCCTTTCCCCTGTGCACTGTATGAGATCCCCGTGTCCGAGCGGATGTATCAGACCATCAAGGCGGTGCTGGAGGATTTTGTCCAGCGGAAGGCGCAGCTGAGCTACACCCACCGCAGTATGCTGTTGAGCCTGCTGCTGTATATTCCCTATCAGATGGAAGACCGCTACTTCTGCTCCCATTTTGTGGCAGAGGTGCTCAAGCGCGCCCGACTGATTCGGGAGGACAAGGCCAGCGTGCTGTACCTGCCTAAGGATTTCACTAAGCTGCCCGGGGCAAGAATGGTCTTTCAGGGCGACCTGCACGGCCTGAGCAACGCCTACGGATTGGCGTAAAATTGGATAAAAACAAAGAAAAACCGCGTCAAACGACGCGGTTTTCTGAATTTATCGGTATTTTTCGCACCAGACGGGGGCGTTTGCCGCCAGGGAGGCGGGCACATCCAGCACCCGCTGGTTGGCGCTGCCCCGAAAGCGCAGCTCGATGCTCTTCTGCCCCTCCACAAAGGGGCCGTCCACCAGCAGATCCAGCTTGTCCAGCAGGGGACGGGCATCCTCCCGCTGCAAAAGCTGCTCAAAGGTGTAGCCCGAATAGCACATCAGATGATAGCCCTTTTCCTTAAGTGCACAAGCCAGCTCTGCCAGCGCTTCAGGCTGGGCAAAGGGCTCGCCGCCCGAGAAGGTCACCGCCTTCACAAAGGGATTTTTCTGAATGTCGGCCAGCAGCAGGGCAGTATCCACTACCTTGCCGCCGCCAAAATCATGGGTCTGGGGGTTGTGGCAGCCGGGACAGCCGTGAGGGCAGCCCTGGGTAAACAGCACATAGCGGATGCCCGGGCCGTCCACGATGGACTCACCGATGGTGCCGGCGATGCGGAGCTCTGCCATTTAGGCGCAGGTGCTGTCGGCAGCGTCGCACAGGGAGCAGCTGCTCACATCGTGCTTGACACGGTCGGCCTCTTCGGCGCGCTTACCGTTGTTGAAACGATCCAGAGTGCCCACCAGATAACCGGTGATGCGGCGGATGCGCTCAAAACCAACGCCCTCGCCCACCACGGAAACGCCATTGACTTCGGTGACTTTGCAAATGTTGCTCATATTCTATGTCCTTTCTCAGTTACAGCGGATTGTTCGTACGGTCGGCTTCCTCATTGGGGTCGCCGGCATAGCCCAGGGTCTGGGCATTGAGATGCTTATACAGTCCCAGCTTGTGCAGCTTTTCCACAGGCACGCCCTCGCCGGCCTTACGACCGCAGCGGGGACAGGTTTCACCGATGATGCCGGTGTAGCCGCAAACCGGGTCACGGTCAACGGGGTGGTTGATGGAGCCGTAGCCGATGCCGCACTCCTTCATAAAGCGCACCACCTGCTCAAAGGCCTCCAGGTTCTGGGTGGGGTCACCGTCCAGCTCGATGTAGCTGATGTGACCGCCGTTGGTCAGTGCGTGATAGGGAGCTTCTCTCCGCAGCTTTTCAAAGGCGGAGATGGGATAATAGACGGGGACGTGGAAGGAGTTGGTGTAATACTCCCGGTCGGTGACGCCCTCGATAACGCCGAACTTCTTCTTGTCCAGACGGACGAAACGGCCGGACAGACCTTCGGCGGGGGTGGCGATCAGAGAGAAGTTCAGACCGTATTTCAGGGCGGCCTGATCCATGCGCTCCCGCATATGACGGATGATGTCCAGACCCAGGTTCTGCGCCTCGTCACATTCGCCGTGATGCTTGCCGGTCAGTGCCTTCAGACATTCGGCCAGACCGATGAAGCCGCAGGTCAGGGTACCGTGGCGCAGCACCTCGGCCACGCTGTCGTCGGGATCCAGATTGTCAGAGTCCATCCAGATGCCCTGACCCATCAGGAAGGGATAGTTACGCACCTTCTTCTGGCATTGCAGCTTGAAACGGGCCAGAAGCTGGTCGATGACGATGTCGATCTTGCGGTCCAGATCCTCAAAGAACCAGTCGATGTCACCGTGGGAACGGATGGCAATGCGGGGCAGGTTGATGGAGGTAAAGGACAGGTTGCCGCGGCCATAGGTGATCTCCCGGGTGGGATCGTTCACATTGGTCATGACGCGGGTACGGCAGCCCATGTAGGCCACTTCGGTCTCGGGCTTGCCTTCCTGATAGTACTGCTTGTTGTAGGGAGCGTCCAGGAAGGAGAAGTTGGGGAACAGACGCTTGGCGGACACCCGGATGGCCAGCTGGAACAGATCGTAGTTGGGCTCACCGGGGTTGAAGTTGATGCCTTCCTTGACTTTGAAGATGTGAATGGGGAAGATGGAAACCTCGCCGTTGCCCAGACCGGCCTCGGTGGCCAGCAACAGGCACTCGGAAACCAGACGACCCTCGGCAGAGGTGTCGGTACCGTAGTTCAGAGAGGTGAAGGGCACCTGTGCGCCGGCGCGGGAGTGCATGGTGTTCAGATTGTGCACCAGAGCCTCCATGGCCTGATAGGTGGCGCGCTTGGTGGATTTTGCGGCATATTTGCGGGTGAAAGCCAGAATCTTGTCAGCCTCCTCGCCGACGGTGGCCTGCAGGCGCTCCAGCATGGCAGCGTCAAAATCGTTGGAGCCATCGTACAGGGGTGCCAGGCCGGTCTGCTTTTCCACATCGGCCAGCAGGGTGCGAGCCAGCTCCTCGCTGGTGTCGATACCGGTGTAAACATCCAGCGCCTTGGCCAGATTGTCCCGGTAGGACTTGCGGAAGGTCTTGCTGACGCCGGGTGCCAGCGCATAGTCAAAGTTGGGAACGCTCTGGCCGCCGTGCTGGTCGTTCTGGTTGGACTGCAGGGCAATGCAGGCCAGCGCAGAGTAGGAGCGGATGTCCTTGGGCTCCCGCAGGAAACCGTGACCGGTGGAGAAACCGTCCTTGAACAGCTTGAGCAGATCGATCTGACAGCAGGTGGTGGTCAGGGTATAGAAGTCCATATCGTGGATATGGATGTCGCCCTCCCGGTGGGCGCGGCTGTGCTCGGTGTCCAGAATGAACATC
>CAZVRM010000212.1:0-3466 GCA_964629605.1 uncultured Oscillospiraceae bacterium | reverse complement strand
TGGCGGCATTTTTGCTCGGAATGACAAGGGGTGTGGCATTTTGCAACGCGCCCTTTACTCGGAATGACCCAGTGGGTGTGATACGTTTTTTACCGAACAGCAGTGAGCAAAACTGCCTGTCTTTTTTACATTTTATCCCCCTCGGGGCTTTAACCTTCACCGTCTCGGCGGTATTCCACCGTCACATGATCGCCTGAAAAGGCGTACAGCATATTGGAATAGCGCACCCGGAAGGTCAGGGTGTCCCCCGACTTCCACGCCCGACCGGTGTCGGTCACGTCCACGATGGTGTGGTCGGAGCTGCAGCCCACCACCTCCACGCCGCTGTCCAGCGGGATCAGGGTGGCGGCATCGCTGACGTCCTGACTGCCCAGCGCCAGAATCGCCCGCAGTCTGCGCCCCTTGTCCTCCCGGGCGATGGTTTGACCCGCCCAGTTTTTGGTAGCCCCCTTGGGCGCAGAGGCCTTTTCGTGGATCTCCACGATTTCGGCGGTGAGGGTCACGCTGTCCTCCCGCAAACCGTGGAAGGTCACGCCCCGCCCCAGACGGATGTTCATGGGGTTGGCGATGCTGCCGCCCAGACGCAGGTGGTTGATGCGGGGCGGCATCCGGCTGACACCATCTTTCAGCAGCAGCAGATTGATGGAGCTGCCCCCCGAAAGGATGTCCAGTTTTCGCCCGATGGCGGCCTCTACCGCCTCGGCACCTTCCACAAGGAAGGTCAGATTTTCCCAGGAGGGCAGCACGCCGTTCATGCAGGCGTGGTTGGTGCCAACGCCCCGCAGGCGCAGGTTGGAAAGGCTCTCGCAAAGGGTTGCCAGCTCCACCAGCTCGGGGATGTTGTCCACACCTTCCCGCAGGTCGCCTACGTCCAGCATCAAAATGATACCCGGGAAGGTGTTATGCTTTGCAGCTTCCTCATTCAAGGCTTTCAGCACGTCTTTATCGGCGTGCAGACTCAGGTCGGCATACCGGGCGGTATCCTCCAGATCTCCTCGGGTGGGGCTGCGGGTCAGAAGGGTCTCGGTGCCGGGAAAGGCCTCCTTCAGCGCCTTCAGATGTTTGGCACGGGACACGCCCAGCTGGGCGCAGCCGCCCTCTTTGTAGGCCTGTGCTACCTGCAGATCACAGTCGGAAAATTTGATGATTCCAGCCACCGATATGCCATTATTGGCGCAAATATCACACAGAACCTGCGCATTCTTGCGCATAGCATCCAGATTGACCGTTAAAGCGGGAAATGTATGCATGATTCACCATTCCATTTCATTCAGTGCCAGCAGCGCACGGGCATAGATCCGCATAGCCCGCTGCAGCCGATCCAGCGACACACTTTCGTCCAGGCCGTGGGCGCTGCCGCGACCCTTTGGGAAGTCCTCGGGCGGCAGGCTGCCGTCCATGCCAAAGGCCAAAGCGTTGGGCAGCTCGTGGGCATAGGTTCCGCCGCCCACGATATAGGGCTGCTTGTTATCGCCGGTGATTTCGTTGGCAATTTCCGCCAGGCGGGTGACTACCGGCCAGTTTTTATCCAGCAAATAGGGCTTCATATAGGGATCAGCCCGGACGACCTCCAGACCGCTGTTTTCGGCAGCTTCCTGCAGCTTGAGTACAATTTCATCAGCGGTGGTACTCATGGGATACCGGATACTGACCGTCAATTCAGGACAGCCATCCACCATTCGGATGGTCTGCGTCGACATGGTCAACGGTGTCATAGGGCTGGGATCGGTGTAAATTCCCAGTTCTTCCCCATGAATATCCAGCGAAAGCTTGCGGAAAAAGGCCAGCACCGACCGGTCACCCTCCTGCAGTTCCTGCGACAGCAGACGGTCGGCAATCATGGTAATCATATTGCCATTGGGGTCGGGATTTGTACCATGCCGGGGCAGCGACTGGGTAATAATGGACTTGCCATAAAGGTTTGCCACCGCTTTTCCGGGGCTTTCGGGCAGTCCGGCGGTCAACGTAATGCCGTGCAGGGGGTGCTTACTGCGGAAGCTGACGTGCAGTGCGCCCTTTCCGCCGTATCCCACCGGGAAGCTGGCATCAGGCACTAACGAAAGCCGGGGCGGCGTGTAGCGGGTCTTGAAATCCTTCACATCGTTCTTGCCGTTTTCTTCATTGCTGCCCACAAACAGAGCAATTTTATAGTTCAGCGGAATGTTCAGCTTTTTGAAAATCTTCAGCAGATGGAAAATGGCGCACAACTGACCCTTGTTGTCGGTGGCGCCCCGTCCCACGATACAGCCCTTGTATTCGGTAGCCTGATAGGGGTCAAAGTCCCAGCCGGTGCCCTCATGCACCACGTCACCGTGAAGCCAGATGCCCAGATCGGGTTCTCCCTCCTGGGTGGCGATGCTGATGACACTGTCGGTATAACGGGTGGGGACAAAGCCCTCCCGCTCGCCTAATTCTATCACAGCATCCAGCATGGCACGGGGACCGGGCCCGAAAGGTGCGCCGGGTTCCGGCGCACCTTGGACACTTCTGATACCGATCAGGTGGATGGTATCCCGAGCCAGCGCCTGTCTGGCCTGCTGGATTTCCTGATCAATCTGTTGAAGTAATGTTTCATTCATTGCAATCCTCCTCCGTCAGAAAGGTGAAGATCTCGGGCAGCAGCCCGTCCACCTCGGGGTGGAACTGCACGCCGAACAGATTGTCACCGTACTCCACCCCTTCCACCACGCCGTCGCCCTTGGCAGACCAGGCGCTGATGGTGACCAGCTCCTGCTCGGGTGGTACGTTCAGGTTGTGGTAAGAGGCCGCCCGGATGGTCTCCCTGCCCACCAGACGGTGGAGAATGGTGCCGGGCACCACGTTGACATCATGCTTGGCCTTGTCCTCATTTCCCCGGGCAGTGGGAGCACTTTGGTGATCGGGAATGGCCTTAAGCACCGAAAAATCGGGGCCATTTTTCTCCCGCAGGTCGCAAATGGCCTTTACCAGATCGCCCTCATAGCCCTGCTCCTCCACCATCTTTTTCAGGGCGAAGTAGACGTAGATCAGCTGCTCGCCCAGACAGATGCCCAAAAGGCGCTTATGGTTGACCACGGCATCGTGGATGATCTGGAAGTGATAGGGATAAAACTCCGCACCACCTTGGACGATATAGCCGTCAAACAGCTTAAGTGCTTCTTCGGGCAGCCAGTTATCCACCGGAGCCACACCCACAGGAATGGCTCCGGCCTCCAGCACCCGCTTGGTATAGTTGTTGCCCAGCTTATAAAAATCGTTCATGTTGCTCTTTTCGGGGTCACCCAGATTGGCGGCAGGAACGACGCCGATGATTCGTGCCATGGTAAACAGCCTCCTTTAGTGGAGCTTGATAAAATTGCAGCTCCGGGTAGTGGTTGCGGGGGGAGCGGGATCCAGCTTACGGTCGGCGATGCCCAGAATGTCCTCGGGTTTGATCCAGGGACGACCCTGAATACCGGAGGTCTCCTCGTGGGTCAGATAGCCCTTA
>CAZVRM010000211.1:0-3480 GCA_964629605.1 uncultured Oscillospiraceae bacterium | reverse complement strand
GGTGATGTAGGTGACACGCAGCACACACCAGGCGCCCAGCATGATATACATGGGCACCTTGGAGTAGCCTGCGCCGCGACAAACGGCGGCGATGCCGTGACTGCAGGCCAGCAGCAGATAGAAGGGGGTACAGATGCGCGCACGCAGCACGCCCGAGGCGATGGCATCGGCAGATTTGCCGAACAGGCCGATGAACTGGGGTGCAAAAAGGAAGAACACCACGCCGATGATGGCGGCGCAGGCGCAGGAGAAGATCACCGAGAACTTTGCGCCCTGCTTTACCCGTTCAAACTTTCGCGCGCCGATGTTCTGGCTGATGAAGGTGGTGCAGGCCGAGCCGAAGGCGTTCACCGGGATGAAGGCAAAGCCCTCCAGCTTGACGAAAGCGCCGTTGCCTGCCATGGCCGCCGAGCCGAATACGTTGACGCTGGACTGCACCATCACGTTGGCAAAGGCGATCACCGAGTTCTGCACGCCCGAGGGCAGGCCGATGCGGAGCATCTCTTTCAGCAGATCCTTGTCCAGACACAGACCCTTGAAGCTGACCCGCCAGGGGCCATCTGTCCGCGCCAGACGGAGAAAGGCCAGTCCGGCAGACAGCGCCTGGGCGACGACGGTGGCCAGTGCGGCACCTTTTACGCCCATGTTCATGGGGCCGACGAAGAGAATATCCAGCACCACGTTGGTGATGGAGGAAACGATCAGATAATACAGGGGCCGCTTGCTGTCGCCGATGGCCTGGAAAATGCCCACGGCGCTGTTATACAGCACCACGAAGACAATACCCAGAAAATAAATGCCCAGATAGGCCACAGCATCCTCCATGACCTCCGGGGGCGTGTCCATCAGCTGGAGCATGACCGGTGAGCCGAAATAACCCACCAGGGTGAGAAACGCACCCGAGATCAGCGTGCCCAGTACGGCAGTACCCACGGCGCGTTTGACCTGATATTCGTCACCTGCGCCGAAGCACCGGGCGATAACCACGCCTACACCGCCGTACACGCCGCCGAAAAAGCCCACGATCAGGAAGATCAGCGAGCCGGTGGAGGTGACGGCCGCCAGTGCGTTTTCGCCGCACAGGTTTCCCACCACCAAAGCGTCCACCATGTTATACATCTGCTGGAACACCTGACCCAGAAACAGGGGCAGGGCAAACCGGAGTAGACCGGTTTTGATGTCGCCTTCCAGCAGATTGACCGATTGTTTGGACATAAAGCTTCCTCCTTTCCAGAGGGAAAGCGGCCTGCCGGAACAGCAGGCCGCAAAAGGTCTGGTTTACTGATTCAGCAGGCCGTTCAGCAGATCGTCCATAAAGGGGGCGTGGACGGTCTCGACCATGCCGTGGTCAACAGCGGCAGTAATGGCAGGATCCACGGGGATCTTTGCCATATAGGGGATGCCGTACTGCTGGGCCTTTTCCTGCACACGGCTGGGGCCATAGATATAGTGCTGACCGCCGCAGTCAGGGCACTGGAAGTAACTCATGTTCTCCACGATGCCCAGAACGGGGACGTTCATCATCTTTGCCATCTTGACGGCCTTTTCCACGATCATGCCGACCAGCTCCTGAGGCGTGGTGACGATGATGATGCCCTCGATGGGCAGGGACTGGAAGACGGTCAGAGGCACGTCGCCGGTGCCGGGAGGCATATCCACATACATATAGTCCACGTCGTCCCACAGAACTTCGCTCCAAAACTGCTTGACAGCGCCGGCGATGACAGGGCCGCGCCACACAACGGGGTCGGACTCGTTTTCCAGCAGCAGGTTGACGCTCATCATCTGCAGGCCGGACTTGGAAACGGCAGGCAGAATACCGCCGTCGCAGCCCTGGGCATGACCGTGCACGCCAAAGGACTGGGGGATGGAGGGGCCGGTAACGTCGGCATCCAGAATGGCGGTGTTATAGCCGCGCAGCTGGGTTTGAGCGCCCAGCAGGGAGGTCACCAGAGACTTGCCAACGCCGCCCTTGCCGCTGACGACGGCATAGACGTGCTTGACAGAAGCGCCCTCAGCCAGAGGGGCGATCAGATCCTGGGACTCGGTGCGGGAAGCACAGTTCTCGCCGCAGGTGGAACAGTTATGGGTGCAGTTTTCAGCGCTCATAAGAAAAAACACTCCTTTTCAGGGTAAAAATTCTCAAACAGATATATTATAACACATTTTTTCAGAAAAGATAGCCCTCTTTACTTTTGCACGATAAAGTGGTATGCTGTTTCCATCACCTGCAAGGAGGTCTCGCCATGTCTGATAAACCCTATTGGGAAGGCAAAAAATATGCCTTTTTCCAGCATCGGGAATGTGAGTTTTTCCCCTGTCACCCGGTGGCTGACGACAGCAAGTTCAACTGTCTGTTCTGCTACTGCCCCCTGTATGCGCTGGGCGACAAGTGCGGCGGCGGCTTTACCTATACCCCCGATGGCGTCAAGGACTGTTCCAGGTGCCTGCTGCCCCATAAGCCGGAGAATTACGGCTACATCATGGAGCGTTACGGCGATCTGATGGATCTGGCACGAAAGAAGGACTGATCCCATGTTTGCCGTTATCGTTAACGTGATCACCGTGCTCATCGGCAGTACGGTAGGCCTTTTGTGCAAAAAAGGCATCCCCAAACGCCTTGCCGACGCCGTCATGCTGGGCATTGGTATGTGTACCCTCTACATCGGCATTTCGGGCACGCTGAAGGGTGAAAATACCATCGTTTTGATTCTGTCCATGGTGCTGGGTGCCATTATCGGCACGGCACTGGACATCGACGGAGGTATCAACCGTCTGGGCAAGTGGATCGAAAACAAGTTTTCCCATGAGGGAGAGAAGGTATCCATCGCTCAGGGCTTTGTCACCGCCTGCCTGCTGTTCTGCGTGGGTGCCATGACTATCGTAGGCTCGCTGAATGCCGGTCTGACGGGAGATTATGAGATGCTGCTCACCAAATCGGTGCTGGATCTGATCTCCTCCGCCATGCTGTCGGTCAGTCTGGGCATCGGTGTCATGTTCGCCGCCATCTTCGTGCTGGTGTTTCAGGGAGCCATCGTGCTGCTGGCCGGTGTGCTGCAGCCCCTGCTGACCGCCGCCGCCATCAACGAGATCGTCTGCGTCGGCTCGCTGCTTATCGTGGGTCTGGGACTGAACCTGATGGGCATCACCAAGATCAAGGTAGCCGATTATCTGCCTGCCATCGTGATCGCCCCCATCCTGTGCGCCATCATCCAGGCCGTGCCCGCCCTGAGCGCCTTTTTCGGATAACAAAAAAGCACCCGCGCGGGTGCTTGCGACTGTCAAAGAACCGCGTCACTGCGTGCCGCTGGGTTCTTTTCGACAATTTGGTTCCGCGCTTCGGCGCGGTTTCGTTGGATTTTCTGCGGAAAATCAACGGGTTACGGTGTTTTTGACCATAATCACACAGATTACGGCCAAAAACGATCCTGTAGGGGCCGCTGCCCTCAGCGGCCCGTGTCCTTTGGTAAGCACAAATCT
>CAZVRM010000210.1:0-3484 GCA_964629605.1 uncultured Oscillospiraceae bacterium | reverse complement strand
ATTGCCGCAAGCACATCGCCAAATATGCCATGCCCTATGACATCGAGTTCCGGGAAGATCTGCCCAAAACGCTGGTGGGCAAGGTGGCCTATCGCGTTCTGGAAGAGGAAGAACTGGGCAAAATTGCGGCACAGAGTACTTTCGAAAAGGAAGGATAATCCCATGAAACGGGTCAAACTATCTGCTGAAAAAGTGGGGAAAACCTGCCTGATCCTTTTCTGGATCTGCCTGCTCGTTGTATGCTTTCTTTACCGGGATGCCCTCACCGTTGACAGCATTGTAAGCTTCGTTCCTGCCCGTCCGGTGGCTGCGGCAGCCGTCCTGCTGGTGCTGTTCTGCATCAAGGGGCTTTCGGTGTTCATTTACAGCGGACTGCTGTATGCGGTGACCGGCGTGCTCTTTCCTTTTTCGGCAGCCATGGCGGTCAATCTCTTGGGCTCAGTACTTATGAGCTCGCTGCCCTTTCTGCTGGGCAAAAAGGCCGGCAGCGACGGGCTGGAGCGCCTGATCCAACGCACACCGAAGCTGAAACTGCTGAAGGAACTTCCCAACCAAAACGCGGTGTTTTTCGCTTTTTTCACCCGGATCATCCATGTGCTGCCCAGCGATCCGGTCAGTATGTACTGCGGCGCTGTCGGAATGGGGTATCTGCCGTTTTTGGTGGGCTCCCTTCTGGGGCTGCTGCCCATGATCGTCTGCTTTACGGTGATGGGCATGAGTGTGCAGGATATTTCTTCGCCGGCCTTCCGCATTGCCGTTTGTGTGATGGTGGTGACGGTAGTGCTTTCGGCAGTTTTGTGGAAAACCTGGCGAAAGCGGCATGAAAAGGTAGAATAGGAGTGGCAATATGCATCGTGTATTCAAAAAAGAGCAAATATTCACCGTCCCAAATCTGCTCAGTCTGGTGCGGCTGCTCCTCATCCCGGTCATTCTTTGGCTGTACTGCAAAAAGCAGAACTACGGCGCGGCGACCCTCGTCATTGTTCTGTCGGGCATCACCGATGTTGCCGACGGCATCATCGCCCGGAAGTTTCACATGGTATCCGACTTGGGAAAGATCCTGGATCCCGTTGCAGACAAGCTGACCCAGTTCTCGCTGCTCATCTGCCTCACCACCCGGTACCGGTGGATGCTTGTTCTGGTGGCAGAGTTTGCGCTGAAAGAGTTTGTTATGCTTCTGCTGGGCTATGTCACCATCCGCAAAAAGGACAGCGTGAACAGTGCTCAGTGGCACGGCAAACTGTCCACGGTGCTCCTGTATGCCGTGATGACGGCCTTGGTGCTGTTCCCGGGAATCCCTGTTGCGGCAGCCAATCTGCTGATCCTCCTCTGCGGCACCGTCATGCTGCTGTCCTTCGTGCTGTATGCCCGGTTTTACAAAAGGGTACTTACCGGTACAAACGGCGTATAAAAAAGACGGCCGTGGGAATACACGGTCGTCCTGTAACAGGCCACAGGCGTGGGGTCATAAATCTTTATTCCCGCGATTCTTTTCCCTCGTGTCGGTAGCCTCTTTCAAAAGAGTGTACAGGCTGGCGGCTGCCGGGACCCCCAGCAACATTCCCATGGGGCCTGCCAGATTTCCGCCAAGAGTGATGGCTGCCAGCACCCACATGGCCGGGAGGTTGATTTTCCCTCCCACAACTCTGGGGTAAATGACATTGCCCTCCACCTGCTGCAGAGCAAGCAGAAAGATAACGAATACCAGCGCCTTGAGGGGATTGACCGTCAGAATCATAAAAGCGCCGATGATAGTCGCGATCAAGGCGCCCACATAAGGGATCAGCGCCGTTACGCCCACCAGTGCGCCCACCATCGGCGCGTAGGGGATTCTTAAAATCAGCATACCGACGGTGCAAAGACTTCCCAGAATGGCGGCCTCTATGGTTTGTCCTGCTACAAACATCTTGAAGTTTTTTCCGCATACGTCTGCAACATGGATGATACCGGTGCCCAGCCTTTCCGGGAGCCAGATGACCATGAGTCGGTGCAGCTGCCGCTTCAGAGTTTCTTTATTTGCCAGAACATAGATGGAAAAGACAAGGCCGATGACCGCATCCGCCACCCCGGAGGCTGCGCTGCCCAGCATACCGGTAGCCATGTCCATCAGAGCCGCACCAATCTGCGTCATCCACCGGCTGAGACTGTTTTTCAGCTGAAGAAAGTCGATGTCCAGCTGAGAAAGCAGTTCACCAAAGGGCAGCCTGGAATAGTCGGTGGCGCTTTCCACGACAACCAGCCGGTCCAGACTGTCCATTGCGGCGGAGGCAACCACCGAAACGGCTTTGGCCAGTTCCGGGAGGATAAGGACCGCCACGCCGATGAAGATACCAAAAACCAAAGCCAGAGAGAGCAGGATGGCCAGCGGTCGCCGCAGCTTCTGTTTTCTCGGCGTGGGGGTCTTTGTAAAAAGATGTCCTTCCACAAACCCCAACGGTACGTTGAGAAACAGCGCCAAAACCACACCGATCCAAAGGGGCTTGGCGAGATCGAACACCCACAGAACGGCACCTGCGATCCGGTCAATGTGCCGGATGCCAAGAAAGATCAAAACGCAGACAGTGAATACGAAAAGGAACCATTTTGTGATCCTGCGGCATTTCTGTGTATCGTCGAACATAGGGATTCTCCTTTTTCTTTATACTGCATCAGGGTGTTTCTCATTATAGCTCGTTGCCCCCTTGCTTTCATTGGGCAGAGTGGTTTCGGTGTCCCATTTTTGCGCTTGACAGGATTTCTGTTACCTTTTGGGTCATTTCACGGGATTTGTCCAAGAGCGGATCAGTATCTTCATGGATGAATAGCACTCATAAAACGGGGAGAGGATGAAAATGGCAGATTCCAATATCACAAAACGGGCGTTGGCAACGGCGCTGAAAGAGCTGATGAACGAGATCCCCTTTGAGAAAATCAACGTGGCCAACATTTGCGAGCGTTGTGATATGAACCGGAAAAGCTTCTATTATCACTTCAAGGACAAGTATGACCTGGTGAACTGGATCTTTGATACGGAGTTCCTTCCCATCGTCCTTGCAGACGGATGCAGGTACAACGACCGTGAGGACTTTATTATGTCGGTCTGCAGCTACTTTTACGAGAACAGAGGTTTTTACCGTAAGGCGCTGCAGATCAAAGGGCAGAACTCTTTTTCCGAGCATTTTCGTGCGTTTTGCGCCCCTCTGCTCCGTGACAGGTTCGTCTATCTTTGCGGAGAGGACATTTCCGATGATTTCATCCTGACGTTCTACACCGATGCGGTGATGTGCGCCATTGAACGATGGCTGCTGGATAAGAACTGTATGCCGCCGGAAGAGCTGGTACATAAGCTCAAACATACCGTAGAACTGAGCCGGGCCGCGCTGGACAGAGAGTTTCATGAATTGAATCAATTGAGAAACAGGTGACGGGCGTCACCTGTTTCAGCGTGTCAAAAAAGTCAGATTTTTGTTTACCAAAGGACACGGGTCGCTGAGGGCAGCGGCCC
>CAZVRM010000209.1:0-3494 GCA_964629605.1 uncultured Oscillospiraceae bacterium | reverse complement strand
CGGTCGCCTGCATCGCCCAGACCGGGGACGATGTAGCCGTGGTCGTTGAGGCAATCGTCCAGTGCGCCGGCATAGATGTCCACATCGGGATGGCTTTCCTGAATACGCTTGACGCCTTCGGGAGCGGCAACCAGAACCAGCAGCTTGATGTTTTTGCAGCCCCGCTTCTTCATCTCGTCAATGGCGGCGGCGGCAGAACCTCCGGTGGCCAGCATGGGATCCACAATGATGATGTCACGGTCGGCAATGTCCTTGGGGGTCTTGCAGAAGTAGGTATGGGGCTCCAGCGTCTCCTCGTCACGGTACATACCGATGTGCGCCACGCGTGCGGAAGGAACCATCCGCAGCACGCCGTCCACCAGACCCAGACCGGCACGGAGAATGGGGCAGACGGCGATCTTTTTGCCAGCCAGTGTGGGCTGCTCGGTCTTGCCCAACGGGGTCTCGATGACCTTGGTGGTCAAGCGAAGATCACGGGTGGCTTCGTAGGTGATCAGCATACCGATCTCCGAAACCAGCTCCCGGAAATCCTTGACGCTGGTGTACTTGTTGCGGATAATGGTCATTTTATGGGCCACCAAGGGGTGGTCCACCACGTGCAGTTTGCCCATAAAAACCCTCCTTTTAGTTCTCCAGCTCGGAGATCATATCCACGCGGGTCTGATGACGGCCGCCCTGGAAGGATGCCTTCAGCCAGGTGTCCACGATACGCATGGCCAGGCCGGGGCCAACAATGCGCTCGCCCAGGCAGATGATATTGGAATCATTGTGCTCACGGGTGGCCTGTGCGGTGAAGCAGTCGGACACGGCGGCGGCACGGATGCCCTTGACCTTGTTGGCGGCGATGCTCATGCCGATGCCGGTGCCGCAGACCAGAATACCCAGGTCGGCGTCCTTGTCAGCCACGGCGTAAGCCACCTTTGCGGCGTAGTCGGGATAGTTGCAGGAAGAGGTGTCGTGGGTGCCCAGGTCCAGCACTTCGTGACCGGCCTCCACCAGATGCTTTTTCAGGATCTCCTTCAGAGAGTATCCGCCGTGATCGGCGCCCATTGCAAGTTTCATTGTTGTTCCATCCTTTCCTTTCTCAAACGCTCCGCCTGGGAAAGCCGCAGATAGGCGGGCAAAATTTCATGACAGTTTTGAAGTTTTCCGGACTGTGCCTGCATCCAGGCGGCCTTTGCCGCGCCGGAGGCACACTGGCAGTCCCGAAGGAAGACCGAGGCGCCCTGCTTTGCGGCAGCGGCCTCCATTTCCTCGTCCTTGCCCACCGTGTCCTCGGTGAGCCGGATGAGGAAGCCGTCTTCCCGCTGGAAAAGGGCGTAGAAGCTCTCGCCGGGGCGGGCCTTCAGCGAGCAGCACAACACGCCGTCCTCGGTGCTGTCGCAGGCCATAGCCAAAAGAGAGGATACACCTGCACAGGGCTTGCCCTGTGCCCAGGCAAAGCCCTTGACGGCGGCCGTACCGATGCGTACACCGGTAAAGGAGCCGGGGCCGGCCACGGCGGCGTAAACATCCACCTGACCGAAGGTCAGGCCGTGCTTTGCCAGCAGCTGCTCACATAAAGGCAGCATCAGACGGCTGTGATCCATCTGAGAATCCTGCTGAGCCATATCCAGCACCGTGCCGTCCCGCAGCAGGGCGCAGGAGGCCATTTTTCCGGAGGTATCCAATGCAAGTATCAGCATAATGTCACCTTGATCTCTCGGGTCTCATCGTCGATCCGGCGGAAATGGATCTCCACCGTGCCCGGAGGAAATACACCGGGAACATTTTCGCTCCACTCGGTGATACACAGGGCGCCCGACTCCAGATAGTCCTCCCAGCCGATGTCGTAGAGGGCATCGGCGTCGCCCAGCCGGTACATATCGAAGTGACAGACTTTCCGGGGGCCGGGATATTCATTGACGATGGTGTAGGTGGGGGAACTGGCAGAAACCGTACAGCCCAATGCAGCGGTCAGCCCCCGGGTAAAGGCGGTTTTGCCCATGCCAAGGCCGCCGTACAGCGCCACGGCAGGCGCATCTTTCAGCGTCGGCGCAAGAGCCTGCGCCAACGCTTCAGTCTCTTGCACGTTATGGGTGATATAGATCTGTTCTTCCAAGGCGCAAACCTCCCCACATTACTAAGGAAAGTATAGCACAGCCGGTCTGTTTTTGAAAGCCGTTTCTAAACTTTTTTTAATTTCGACAACCGCCGGTTGCATATCCCCCGGGGGAATGGTAAAATACAAAAAGAATGACCGAAAGGAGGGCGGCCTGTGTTCAACCGTATTCGTCGCGGTGTCAAAGAGTATCTGGAGCGTACCGACCTGCTGCTGATGGTGCTGGCGCTGGTCATCTGCCTGTTTGGACTGGTGCTCATCTGGAGCGGCAGCCAGTCCCAGACCCACAAGGTCAACCCTGATCGGGTGATGATGGTGCAGTGCATCGGCATCGGCCTGGGGTTTGTGGGCATGATCATCCTGTCCCTCATTGATTTCCAGCGGTTTCCCTGGCTCTGGGTGCCTATGGCGGTCTTCAATGTGCTGTTTCAGCTGTCGCTGTACTTCATCGGCAAGTCGGTGGGCGGCAATAAGAGCTGGATCGAGCTACCCGGCGGTCTGAATATCCAGCCCGGTGAGATCGGAAAGATCATCTTCATCTATACCATGGCCTGTCATATGAAGCTGCTGCGGGAAAAAATCAACAATTTCTGGTCACTGGTGCAGTTGGTGCTGCATATGGGCGTGACCATGGCGGCGGTGTTTGTCATTTCCACCGATCTGGGCGTTACCCTGATGTACCCGCTGATCTTTTTGGCCATGCTGCTGGCCAGCGGCGTATCCTGGTGGTGGATGGGGGCTGCTGTGGCCTGTGCCGGTGGGTGTATGCCCATCCTCTGGAAACTGATGGACGAGGGGCAGCGGCTGCGTATTCTGGTGGTTTTTGACCCCACCTTATCAGAAGCGAAGGCTTATCAAGCCAAACATACCATGATCGCCATCAGTAACGGACAACTGCTGGGCGAAGGTTATCTGCAGGGTACGCACAGCCAGTCCGGGTGGGTGCCCGAGAGCCATACCGACTCCATTTTCTCGGTGTGTGCCGAGGAGCTGGGCTTTTTGGGGGCATTGGTGCTGCTGGTGCTGCTGGTGCTGCTGGTGTTCCGCATTTATTACGACGGCTGGCGCGCCACCGATTATTTCAGCTCGCTGCTGTGTGTCGGCGTGGGCAGTATGTTCATGTGGCAGATCGGCATTAATGTGGGCATGAATCTGGGGATCTTCCCGGTGATCGGCCTGACGCTGCCGCTGGTGAGCTACGGCGGCACCTCGGTGATGACCACGCTGATCTCGCTGGGCCTGGTGTGTGGCGCGGTAGGGAGGATCAAGCCCTCATGGCTGCGATCGGGCGATGATTGACAATAAAATGGCAACTGCCGCAGACCATGCGTCTGCGGCAGCTCAGCGTGTCAAAAAAGTCAGATTTGTGTTTACCAAAGGACACGGGCCGCTG
>CAZVRM010000208.1:0-3494 GCA_964629605.1 uncultured Oscillospiraceae bacterium | reverse complement strand
CCGCTGTCACCTGCCGGGTGTTTGAGGAGGAAAGCTTTTCCTATCGGGACGCAGGCAAGGGCGTGCTGCAGCTGGACAAGCAGGAGATCCGCTATGTGGGTACGGTGGACGGGGAGGACGTGCGGCTGGCCATCCGGCATGCCAATCTGCCCGGTCTCAGCGCCGAGCCGGGAAAGTATGTGGAGCTGTTCCACGAGGGCTATGACCTGCTGCGGTATATCCCCGAGGACAAGGCCGTGGTGGCCTGTATGAAGCTGGCGCAGGAGTATCTGTACCGGCAGACACTGTAAAAAAGAAACGCGCTGTAAAAACCCTGTTGTCATTCTGAGGCCAAAGGCCGAAGAATCCCCAATGATCGGCAAAAACTGCCTTTGATGGGAGATCCTTCGCTGTGCTCAGGATGACAGCGTTTGTGGTTTTCACAGCGCGTTTTTATTTGCAGCAACAGAATTGCAGAAAAAACAGATAGACCGGACTTCCGCATTGGGGACAGGCCGTCCGGGTAAAGGATACGGCAAGGCACAGCAGCAAAAGCAAAAACAACAAAAGGGCAGGGCAGAGGTATTTCATGACAGGCCTCCCAGCGTGGTATTGGGATCATTATATAACATTTTGTTATATAAATCAATATAACAAAATGTTTTACGTATACTTTTTCCATAGACTTGAAGCGAGGTGTGGAAAATGTATCAGCGCATCCGGGATCTGCGGGAGGACAACGACCTGTTGCAAAAAGATCTGGCCGCCTATCTGAAATGCAGCCAGGTCTGTTATTCCAACTATGAAAACGGCAGACGGGACATCCCTACAGAGGTGCTGATCCGTCTGTCGGCCTTTTACAAAACCAGCGTGGATTATCTGCTGGGACTCACCGATCGAAAAGAGCCTTATCCCCGCCGATGACAGCTTTTTGCTTGACGAATAGCCCTGTTTGGGCATACAATAATAAAGTAGGCTTGTATCCTGCGGCGGGGGCGAGTCCCCGCCCTATGGGATCGGTTTTTGGCTGTGATCTGTGTGATCATAGACAAGAACACCCCGATCCGCTCCCTTTTTCGCAAAAAAAGGAGCGAAACCGGCCCGCAGGCCGGAACCAAATTTGTCGGCAAAAACCCAGCAAAGCGGTTCTTGCGACAGTGTAATGTGAGGTGAACACCATGGACGCCGGAAGTACCAGCGGCAAACAGTCTGACGGTCAAAAACGGCAGGAACATCCGCCCTCGGCGTCGATGTTTTACCGCTAAGCCCCAAAGGCAGTTACCGCGCTTCCAATTTTTCCGCAAAAAAAGCCGATTGGAGGAGCGAAAACATGACAAACTTTGATTTTTCTGAGAAAATTCTGGAACTTTTGCAGGGAAAACAGTATCCGTCCCTGCAGAAATATCTGGAGACCCTCAATCCGGCCGACGTGGCCGAGTGCATGACAGATCTGCTGGATGACGGCGATCTGGAGGACAAGGATCTGCTGCGGCTGTTCCGGCTGCTGCCCAAGGAGCAGGCCGCCGACACCTTTGCCGAAATGGATGCCGATTTGCAGGAAAAGCTGATTTTGGGCTTTACCGACAAGGAGCTTTCCCAGGTGCTGGAGGAAATGTTCCTGGACGACACGGTGGACGTGATCGAGGAAATGCCTGCCAGCGTGGTCAAGCGCATTTTAAAAAACGTGGACAGCGATACCCGCAAGACCATCAACCAGATGCTGTCCTATCCCGAGGACAGCGCCGGCTCGCTGATGACCATCGAGTTTGTGGATCTGCGCCCCGGCATGACGGTAAAAGAGGCCTTTGACCACATCCGTCAGCACGGTGTGGACAAGGAGACCATCTATACCTGCTATGTCATCGGCCCCACCCGCAAGCTGCTGGGCGCGGTGTCGGTGCGCGAAATGCTGCTGGCGTCCCCCGATACCGTCCTCCGGGACATGATGGAGACCAACATTATCTCGGTTGCTACGCTGGATGACCGGGAAGAAGTGGCCAATCTGTTCAGCCATTATGGCCTTACGGCACTGCCGGTGGTGGACAAGGAGCACCGGCTGGTGGGCATCGTCACGGTCGACGACGCCATTGATGTCCTGCAGGAAGAGGCCACCGAGGACATGGAGCTGATGGCTGCTATGCTGCCCTCGGAGCGCCCCTATCTTCGTTCCTCCACTTGGGAACTGTGGAAGCAGCGGATTCCCTGGCTGCTGATTTTGATGGTTTCGGCCACCTTTACCGGCATGATCATCACCAGTTTTGAAAATTCTCTGGCGGCCAACGCGGCGCTTATTGCCTTTATCCCCATGCTGATGAGCACCGGCGGTAACTGCGGCAGTCAGTCCTCGGTGATGGTCATCCGCGGACTGAGTCTGGGCGAGATCGAGATGACCGACGCTTTGCGGGTCATGTGGAAAGAATTCCGGGTATCAGTGCTGTGCGGCCTTGCGCTGGGTGTTGCCGGTTTTGTCAAGGTGCTGCTCATCGACGGCCTGCTGTTCAGCAATCCCGAAATCACCGTTCCGGTGGCGGCTACCGTGGGTCTGACCCTGTCCTTTATCACCGTCGCCGCCAAGCTGGTGGGTGGTCTGCTGCCCATGGGAGCGAAAAAGCTGGGCTTCGACCCGGCGGTGATGGCCTCCCCCTTTATCACCACCATCGTGGACGCTTTGTCCCTGTTGTTGTATTTTCAAATTGCCTCGCTGCTGCTGGGGCTGTAAGGAGCATAGAATATGATGGAAATCGGAATGAATCATCGCATTGAACGGACGGTAGAGCCTGCTTACACAGCGGCTTCCCTCAAGAGCGGCCTGCTGGAGGTGCTGGCTACCCCCATCATGATCGCATGGATGGAGGAGTGCTGCATGGAGTGCGTCCAGCCCAAGCTGGAGGAGGGTTTTGGCACGGTGGGCACGCTGGTGAATGTCACCCACGAAGCGCCCACGCCGGTGGGCGGCACAGTCACCGTCGACTGCTTTTTGCGGCAGGTGGACGGACGGCGGTTGGTGTTCGCCGTGGAGGCCTCTGACCAGGGCGGCATCATCGGTCGGGGCAGCCACGAGCGGTTTATCGTGGACAATGTGAGGTTCCAGGCAAAGTGCGATAAAAAGAAAGAAAACTGACATAAGGAGAGACCGTTTATGTTGAGAATCAGCAAAGAGTTCGTCACCGACAACTGCAGCCCCAAGAATCCTCCCGTTGCCCGCTGCCAGAGCGGCGACACCGTTCAGTTCGAGACCCGTGACTGCTACGATGACCGTCTGCGGGGCGACGGCTATGTGCATGAGCCCGAAAAGGCGCTGGAGAATCCCGCCACCGGCCCTCTGTATGTGGAAGGCGCTGAGCCCGGCGACGTGCTGAAGGTACATATTGACAAGATCACCATTAACCCCACCGGTCTGATGCGCTGCAGCACCTCCGGCGGCGCTTTCAACGATCTGGTGGAGTACCGCAAGGTGCGTCAGTTTGACACCACCGGCGAGTACATCCAGTTCACTGACAAGCTCAAGCTGAAGA
>CAZVRM010000207.1:1476-3564 GCA_964629605.1 uncultured Oscillospiraceae bacterium | reverse complement strand
CGCGCCTCCACGAACTTCTGGAATTTGGGTACGATGGTCTCCCAGCTGCCGTTGCCTGCATAGTCCACACGGTAGCGGTCGTGGATCTCCTTACGGCCGTCCAGACTGAGCACCACGTTGCTGCACTCCCGGTTGGCCCACTGGATCACGTCATCGTCCACCAGAATGCCGTTGGTGGTCAGGGTAAAGCGGAAGTTCTTGCCCCGCTCCTTTTCCACGCTGCGGGCATAGGCCACCAGATCCTTGACCACCTGGAAGTTCATCAGCGGCTCGCCGCCGAAGAAGTCCACTTCCAGATTGCGCCGGGTGCCCGAATGCTCCATCAGAAAATCCAGCGCCCGCTTGCCTACTTCAAAGCTCATGACCGCCCGCTCGCCGTGATACTTTCCCTGGCTGGCGAAGCAGTAAGAGCAGTTCAGATTACAGGTGTGGGCAATGTGCAGGCAGAGCGCCTTTACCACGCCGGAGGTCTTTTCCTTAAGCTGGCCTGCCATGGGCGCAAAGTTGTCGGGGGCAAAGAGCTTGCCTGCCTCCTTCAGTTCCACCACCTGCTGATAGCAGTCCTCCAGCTCGTTGGAGGCGATTTCGGGATAGGTTTGTCCTACCCTTTGCAGCACGGCCTCCCGGCTGTTGTCTTCAAATATCCCGATGATGTCATAGGCGACCTCATCCACCACGTGCACCGAGCCGGAACAAATATCCAGCACGATGTTATAGCCGCCCTGCTTATATTGATGAATCATCCTGTTGTCTCCTTTATTATGAAAAATGCCGCCGGTGTCGGCGGCATTTCAGTATGGGCAATTGACTTGCTTACTTGTTCTCGCACTGCTGGTTGGCAATACCACAGCTGGTCTTGCAGGCAGACTGGCAAGAGGTCTGGCACTCGCCGCAGCCGCCGTTCTTGGCGCTGTCGCACAGATTCTTGGTTTCGATGGTCTTAATACGCTCCATAATTTCACCTTCTGTATCAGTATAGATTTATATCCTTTACTTTACCACATCACGGAAAGGCTGTCAATTACTCTTTGGAAATCCTGCAAAAAACAGGAGCGCCCATGGGACGCTCCTGTCTTGAAAAAGAGGATTTACTTCTTCATTGCAAGGGCTTTCTTTGCCTTTTCGGCAATGCCCTCGGGAGTCAGGCCAAAGGCCTTCAGCGCCAGAGGAGCCTTACCGCTGCGGCCGAACTCGTCGTTCACGCCGTGGCGCACCACGGGAACGGGGCAGTTCTCGCTGCAGAACTCGGCAACGGCAGCGCCCAGACCGCCGATGATGTTGTGCTCTTCGGTGACCACGATGGCGCCGGTCTCTTCGGCGGCCTTCTTGATGATGTCGCCGTCCAGAGGCTTGATGGTGTGCATGTCCACCACCCGGGCAGAGATGCCTTCGGCGGCCAGCAGCTCGGCGGCCTCCAGTGCCATCTGCACCATCATGCCGTTGGCGATGATGGTCACGTCGGTGCCTTCACGGAGCTGGATGCCCTTGCCCAGCTCAAACTTGTAGCCGGGGATGGTGTCGGTGACGGTCTCCACCGCCAGACGGCCCAGACGCATATAGGCGGGGCCATCATAGTTGATCAGCGCCTCCACAGCCTGACGCATTTCGTTGGCGTCGCAGGGGCACAGGACGGTCATGCCGGGGATGACGCGCATGATGGCAAAGTCCTCGATGCACTGGTGGGTGGCGCCGTCCTCACCCACGGAGATACCGCCGTGAGAGCCCACCACCTTGACGTTCAGACCGGGATAGCAGATGGAGTTGCGGATCTGCTCCCAGGAACGGCCGGCGGCGAACATGGCGAAGGTGTTGGTAAAGGGCTTGTAGCCGCAGGCGGCCATACCGGCGGCAACACCCTGCATATTGGACTCGGCAATGCCCATGTCAAAGAAGCGGTCGGGATGGGCTTCCAGGAAGAACTTGCTCATGGTTGCTCCGGCCAGGTCGGCGTCAAAGCAAACCACCTCGGGATACTGATTGGCGAGCTCGGCCAGAGCCTGGCCGTAAGCGTTTCTGGTTGCGATCTTCTCTCCCATGGTTTAACCCTCCAGTGCGGCGATGGCCGCTTCCAATTCTGCCTTTGCCTGT
>CAZVRM010000207.1:0-1466 GCA_964629605.1 uncultured Oscillospiraceae bacterium | reverse complement strand
TTGCCTGTGCAAACTGTTCGTCGTTGGGTGCCTTGCCGTGCCAGCCGGCGTTGTTTTCCATGTAGGAAACGCCCTTGCCCTTGACGGTCTTGGCAAGGATGACGGTGGGCTGACCCTTGGTGGCCTTTGCCTCGGCAAAGGCGGCTTCGATGGCGTCAAAGTCGTGACCGTCGATGGTGATGACGTGAGCGCCAAATGCGCGGAACTTGTCATCCAGGGGCTCGGTGGGCATAACGTCGCAGGTTTTGCCGTCGATCTGCAGACCGTTCACGTCCACGATGGCGCACAGGTTGTCCAGATGATACTTGTTGGCAGCCATAAAGGCTTCCCAAACCTGACCCTCGGCAACCTCGCCGTCGCCCAGAACGGAATAGACACGGTAATCCTTGTTGCCCAGTTTGCCGGCCAGAGCCATACCGACGGCGGTGGAGATGCCCTGACCCAGAGAGCCGGTGGACATATCCACGCCGGGAACGTGCTTCATCTCCACGTGGCCGGACATATGGCCGTCGATGCGGCGGAACATCTTCAGCTCTTCCACGGGGAAGAAGCCGCGCAGTGCCAGGGTGGGATAAACAGCGGGAGAGCAATGACCCTTGCTCATAACGAAGCGGTCACGCTCGGGATCACGGGGGTTGGCGGGGATCGATCTTCATCTCATTGAAATACAGAGCGGTCAGTACATCCAGACAGCTCAAAGAGCCGCCGGGATGGCCGGAGGCTGCCTCATAGACCATCTGAACGGCAAGGAGGCGGGCTTTGGCGGCAGTCAGCGCCAGCGTTTTCTTGTCAGTTTTCATGTCATCGTTCCTTTGCATCATAATTCAAGTCGTCTGTAGGGACGGGGCGCGGGCTTTTTGGGGAAACGCAGTTGTTTTCATACAAAATAACGCTTTCCGTTGACATCTGGAGAGGGAAAGCGCTTGGTTACTGTTTATTATACTTCTTTCGCGGATATTTGTCCATGCTTTTTCGCACTTCCCACCCCGCAACCATAGAAAAAAGACTCGCCATTTCAACATGACGAGTCTTTTACGGTAAATGGAGCAGTAAAAACGGAGCGGGCTGTCAGGCCTCGTGCGTCCAAACGGCAACGGCTCGGTCTGCGTACCGTTTCTTGAAGATCTTTCTGCGGAACAAAAACACCGTATAAACAGACCACAGAACAAAGAAAATGACAAAGGCAATGATGGCATTTGTCAGCGATTTTGCCGCGAAGCTCAGGAAGAGCAGCAGCGGCGCGATCATGACCATGGCGGGGAAATTGGAAAGGATATACAGGCTGGAGGTGGGCGTCCGCAGACCCGGATCGATCTCTTTCATCAGGATCATACCGTTGGAGGCAGTGCCGGTCATCGTACCGTAGGTCATCAGGAACATCTCATGTTCAAAGCCCGTGAAGCACGCCTTGGAAACCTTGCGAACATAAATATAAGTAATGACAGCACCAACCACACTGAGGATCA
>CAZVRM010000206.1:0-3570 GCA_964629605.1 uncultured Oscillospiraceae bacterium | reverse complement strand
TTGGGCCTACACAAGGGGATACAGCCACATTGGACTATGACAAGAGCGCTGTGATCACAGGTGGCACCTTTATAGGAACCGGTGCCTCTGGTATGGCGCAGACCTTCAGTGCTTCCGAACAGGGAGTTGTTGCCGTTAGTGTCGGTAACCAGTCTGCAGGCACTATGATTACGTTAACTGACAGTGATGGAAACACTGTAATCACATATACACCTGAACTCTCTTTTGCAGTTGTTATCCTCAGTAGTCCCGATATTATTACAGGTGAAACCTATACGATTACAGTTGGCTCCGTTTCCGGAGAATTCGCTGCCAGCTGATATAGATGAGCAGGGGCATGGTGAGCCATGTCCCTGCTCGCTTTCTCAGTATTTACAAATCTTTCATATTCCCAAGTGCTTTTCTTCAGTATTTGTTCAGCGGGCAATGGTAGCCTTAATCCCGAAATCCAATCGCAGCCTTGGTATTTCCCGGTGCGTTTGCTATGCAAAACCGATGCCGCGGCAGACGCTGCGGATAAGCCGACGGGGTTTGCGGAAAAGACGGTGACGCACTGGTACTGATTTACTTGTGCCCTGCCCAAAAGGCGGGCAGGGCCAAGACCAAACATTTGAACCTGTGCGTGAACGGTGCCGGAGTATAAATCAGAAAGGATACCTCATTATGGACACGATCATTCAAAAGGCAGCCAAAGGAAACCGAACGGCACTGACACAGCTCTATGAGAGTAACAAGCAGAAAGTTTATTTTCTTTGTTGTTCTCTGCTCCGAAACAGTGAGGATGCCATTTCTGCTACAAAGTGGGCGCTGAAATCCGCACTTGTGGCCGTAAACATAGGTGAAGTGCAGACTGAGGAGGCATTTTTTGTCTACGCAGTAAAACAGTCTGTAAGCTACTGCAAAAAGAACATTACCAAAAAGGATGCCCGTGCGTTCAAGCTCCCTCCGCAGAAGAATTTCCGCATCAGCCATGTCAACGATCACTATATTAATCCTGAAGCTGATATGGCGGAAAACTATATCAACTGTCTGCCTGCTGCACAGCGTTTCGCCATTGTTCTGCGCTTGGTCGGAGCCATGGATGAAAAACAAATTGCCCGCGCCATCGGCCTCGATGTAACCAATGCGGCACTTTTGAAAGAGGCCGAGTCAGAAAATCTTGGTAAGGTCTATCGGGCGCTTCAGGCAAAAGGGATTTCCTGTGTTGCTCCCACCATGGAGTTACTCACAATGGCCTTTGACGATGCCATGTCCCAAATGCATGTCCCCGATGAACTGGAACAGTTTATGACGAATTATATCAACTCCGTGGCAACTCCCGTTGAGGTGGCGGCAAAAAAGAAACAGAAAGTTTACTATATTGCCGCCGCTGCAGTTGTTGCCATCGCTGTTATTCTGATTGCTGTGCCGGCAAGCGACGGCAACAACGATGCTACGGTTGATGAGGATGGTACTGCTGGAACAGTTACCTCAGGCGACACAGATGTTGAACTTGACGATATCTTAGATGAAGCGACTACGGATGCCATTTTGGATATTGAATCTACCGATGAAGATATAACGGACGAAGCTTCTGAACCTGAGGTTATCGGCGAAAATGATATTTCAGCTCTGGACACTTCTTTAATTTACTATGCGGACATTGAAATTCAGGACTATGGCACGATCACCGTTCAGCTGGATCAGGCATCAGCTCCTATTACTGCTGCGAACTTCGTTACCCTTGCAGAAAGCGGCTTCTATGACGGCCTGACTTTCCACCGCATCATCGAAGGCTTCATGATGCAGGGAGGCGATCCGGAGGGCAACGGCACCGGCGGTTCCGATGAAACCATTGTGGGCGAGTTTACGGATAATGGCTATGACAACACCCTGTCTCATACCCGTGGCGCGATTTCCATGGCCCGCTCCAGCGATTATGACAGTGCCAGTTCTCAGTTCTTCATCGTGCATGAGGACAGCAGTGCTTCTCTGGACGGTCAGTACGCCGTATTTGGTTATGTGACCGAGGGTATGGATGTTGTTGATGCGGTTTGTGAAAGTGCCGAGCCTACTGATCATAACGGCACAATCACTGCAGAAGAACAGCCAGTCATTACTTCTGTTACGATCCGAACCGAGACTGCATCCTGACTACCGCAATACAAGGAGACAAACTATGGCACGAGGAAAATATAAACACAAGCGTCTGCGCCAACAAAGGCGGGCTATCCCAATTCAAAAATTTGGGCTGTCGGAGCGTGTAATACGCATTTTATAGGCACATGGAGTTCAAACGCTTTACGACCTTGCTCTGCTTCATGATGAGGTGTTGAGAGCCATGCCGAGGATTGGTGAAAGAACCATGGAAGAAATGCACACCATACAGATACATATACCCTCTCAAAAAGAAAGGAAGTTATTTTACGGACTACAGACATGAATGGAACATCCCATCTCTTATGCGGATATGTTGATCCTGCGCCAGCGGTTGGGAGTTATTGTGCAGCCAGACAAACATGCCGTTAGCGGAAAATATTTTATACGTAGTCTGTACTTTGATACTCCGACAGATACGGCGTTGCGCGAAAAGCTGGACGGCGTCAGCCGGCGCGAAAAGTTCCGCATCCGTTATACAACCACGATCTCAGTCTGATCCATTTGGAGAAGAAAAGCAAATTGGCGGGCTTGGGCAACAAGCAGAGTGCCAACCTGACCGCGCAGGAAGCGCAGAAAATTGTAGATAGCGATCTGGATTGGATGCTTGCCTCCAAATATGGCTTGATACGGGAGCTGTATTCCAAAATGCAGACCCAGCAGCTTCGCCCCAAAACTATCGTAGACTACACCCGTGAGCCCTTTGTTTACGCACCGGGAAATGTTCGTGTGACTATAGACTACGATATTCGCACAGGTCTGGGCTGTACGGATTTTCTCAACCCGGATTGTCCCACCATTCCTGCAGGCGACAGTCCCATTATCCTTGAAGTAAAATGGGATGAATTTCTCCCCGACACTATCCGGTCTGCCATTCAGTTGGAAGGCAGACGGGTGTCCGCTTTTTCAAAATACGTACAGTGCCGTATTTACGGCTAAGAAAGGAAAGCACAATGACATTTCAAGGTGTTTTCAAATCCAGTTTTTGGAAAATGTGTCCTCTGTGTCCATTTTGGATATGGCCATTGCTTTGATCCTTGCATTTGGGCTTGGCCTGTTTATCTTTTTCGTATATAAAAAGACCTATCAGGGCGTGATGTATTCTTCCGGTTTTGGAACGACGCTCGTTGCGCTTACCATGATCACCACCGTCGTGATTTTGGCAGTTGCCTCCAATGTAGTGCTTTCTCTCAGTATGGTGGGTGCTCTGTCCATCGTCCGTTTCCGCACTGCCATTAAGGAGCCGTTGGATATTGCGTTCCTGTTCTGGTCCATCTCCGTTGGTATCGTTCTGGCTGCAGGTATGATCCCTCTGGCGGTCATCGGCAGCGTGGTAATCGGTATCATACTGCTGGTCTTTGTCAATAAGAAGTCTCATACCGATCCGTCATCTGCTCGATGGACTCAGCAAGCTCGTTCAGCATCTTCATTTGT
>CAZVRM010000205.1:0-3577 GCA_964629605.1 uncultured Oscillospiraceae bacterium | reverse complement strand
TCGATCTCGGTCATAGCCAAATCGCACTGGTGGGATGCCTTCAGCGCGGTACAGGGGGAGACCCACACGGTAAAGATGTCCTCGGCGTTCAAACCATTCTCAGCGGCATAGGTTCCCTTACACCATGTATCGAAGATGACTTCGGGGTGGCGGCCAAGGACTTCTTCGCTGCTGACCTTTGCTGCGGAGGGGCAGAGGGGCGAAATGCCCGTTTTACCGGTGTTCACCTGCTCGGCAATTTCCTTTGCGGCAGCGGCCTGAAAGGCATCGGCCGCAAACACCTTGTCTATGCCCATATTGTGGAGAATGTGGACCAGCTTGCCTGCCGTTTCCGGTTCGGTCTCAGACAGGGCGAACAGAACATGCTTTTTCTGATTGAGTGCAATCCGCAGCGCCTTGTTTTCGTTCTTGATGCTCAGCGCACCAGTAGGACAGGAAGTCAGACACTGGCCACAGCCGATACAGCCGCTCTCCGGCATGGGGACGGCAGAGCCGATCCGGGTGGCTGCGGCGCGGTTGAGTGCGCCGATGGCGAAGATATCCTGCTTGGCGCAGGTCTGTTCGCAGCGGCGGCAAAGCACACACTTGCTGTAGTCACGGATGATAGCGGGAGAGGAGCAGTCCTTTTCCTTTTCGTGGTAGACCGAGGAATAGATTCGGTCGTCCATGCCGTGCTCGCGAAGAAGTGCATGAAGTTCGCAATTGGACGCGCGGGAGCAGTAATCGCAATCCATGCGGTGATGACGGCAGATGAAGTCCAGTGTCATTTTGCGGCTTTCCACCACGATTTCGCTGTCGGTAAAAACCTCCATGCCGTCCCGTACGGGGGTAGAACAGGCAGGCATCAGCTTGTTGCTGCCTGCCACTTCTACCACACAGACGCGGCAGAGGCTGTCGGCAAAGGTGTCCTTCAGATAACAAAGGGTGGGAATGTGGATGCCGTTGGCGCGGGCGGCGGTAAGGATGGTAGTACCCGGCTCGGCGGTGATCTGGATTCCGTTGATTTTCAGGTTGATCATGGTCGCCGCCTCCTTACCGTACAAATTCAGCGGGGAACGCAGCCATGGCGCTCTCTACTGTGTTGGGGATGCCCTGACCCAGGGCGCAGCGGGAATTGAACTTCAGATAGCGGCAGAGTGTTTCCAGCTCGGCCGCACTGCCCTGCTCACGCAGCAGCTTTTCCAGCTCTTCAGAACCATAGCGGCAGGGCACACACTTACCGCAGGACTGCTTGGCCAAAAAGCCGACACTTTCCGCGCAAAGAGCACGCACATCGGTCGAACTGTCAAAGAAGAACAGGCTGGCCGTGCCCAAGCCGGCCTTGGGGTCCAGCACCAGATCCATGGAATCGACGCTGTAAATTCGTCCGGTGCAGCCGCCGCCCAGGCGGAAGCCCTTGACATCCCTGGCACCGGCCAGTTCGGCCACTTCCTTTACTGTCATACCGTAGGGTAGTTCATAGACACCGGGAGCACCTACGCAGCCACTGACGGTAAATAGCTTGCTGATCTGGCTGCTGAGGAAATATGCAGATGCGGCAGCAAAGCTCTCCGCATTGTTGATGACGGTGGGCTGCCCGTTCAGACCTTTCACGCCGGGATAGGGCGGCTTCAGAGCAGGCTCGCCGCGCTGCCCCTGCAAGGAGCGGATCAATGCGGTTTCCTCACCGCACACATAGGCTCCGGCACCCAGAACAACTTCGATGGTAAAATCACCAAGGGGAGCCTGAGCGGCAGCCTGCTTCAGGCTTTCGGCGCACTCGGGGTATTCGCAGCGCACATAGATGTAGCCTTTGGTGGAGCCGATTGCGGCGGCACAGAGCATCATGCCCTGAATGATGGCATGGGGGGCACGGAGCATCAGCTTCATATCCTTAAAGGTCTCGCCTTCGCCCTCACTGCCGTTGCAGATGATGATTTTCTCGCCTTCGGCGTTTTTAGTCAATTCCCACTTATCGGCAATGGGGAAGGCGGCACCGCCGCGGCCGCCCAGACCGGAGGCGCGAAGGGTACCGATGATGTCCTTGTTGTCGCGGCAGATCTCGAGGATCCGGTCGTAGTTGGCGGGGGCAAACATGGCGCCTTCTTTGCCACCCCGGGCAAAGTTTGGATCCACCGCTCCATCGAACGCACCCGTGAATGCAGAATAGAAGCTGGAAACGCCGGCCACCTGAGAGACGGGCAGATTCAACTGCAGCGCGATCTGTTTCAGGCTGTCTGCCGAGGTATCCTTTGCCTCACGCAGCGCAGCGATCAGTTTTTCACTCATCATGTCAATCCTCCACCCATCCGTACGGCGGCACAAAATAGCTCTTGGGCGGGCAGTTTTTCTCGCCGATTCGGAAAATCTCGCCGGTTTCTTTGCGCTTATAGAAAATGCGCTGGTTGATGGGCAGGTTCATCCGCAGCGCACCGGTGCGGCAGGCCTCCACACAGCTGGCGCAATACCAGCATTCATCGGGATAGGCAAGGACGGGGGGCTTGCCCGGCTCGGCATTGGGGAGGATGGTCTGGGTTCGGCAGATGTTGGCGCAGGAATTACAGCCGACACACAGGGTTTCGTCAATGGTGACCGCAAGGGTCGGGCCGGTGGGGTTTGCAAAGACAAAGGTATCTGCCATTATTCCTCGCCTCCTTTCCCGGTGCATTTTTCATAGTTTTCCAGATAGGTCGGTGCATAGGGAGCTTTGAGCCAGTATTCCTTTTCCCGATACTCGGTTTTTACCTCATTGCCTTCCAGATGGTTGAACACATAGGTGCCCTTGGGCAGCTCCATTTTGTCGGTTTTCAGCTTGATGCGGCAGGCGTGCAGGAACATTTCGCCTACGGTAATTCGGGTCTCCACTTCCATCACGCGGGCCAGCTCGTGGGGGTTGCGGGCATAGGTGCGCTGGGCCTCGTCGTTCTTGATGCTGTCCATCCAGAGCAGGCCCTGCTCCAGAATGGAGTCGGTCATAAAGTCGGCACAGCACTGCTGCATGACGCGGGTCTCGCCGCTCCAGAGCTCTTTCCAGCTGATGTCGGCGCCCTCGGTGCCGCAGCGGCGAATGGGGGCGTAGACACGCTCGTGTTCCTTGGCAAGCTGCTCCTCGTCGATTTCGCCGACCTCGTTTTTCTGCGCATACTCCATGGCGCGCTCACCGGCGTAAAAACCGGAGGAGCAGGCAAAGCTGCTGCCTTCCAGACCGCCGGCTGCACCGGCGCAGAACAGGCCGGGCAGGGTGGTCATCAGGTTCCAGTCCATACCGGGCTCACCCTGCATGCCGAAACTCTCGCTGCGCCAGGGCTTGACGTAGTTGGGTTCGCCCTGGAACCAGCCGCCGGACAGATAGCCCTCGGGTGCCTGAATGGGGGCCATAAGCATGTCCTTGTCGGGGTTAAATCCACTGCGGGTGTACAGGTCAAAAATGGTGTAGCGGGTCTTGCCCTCGTTGCCGATCATCATGCCCCAGATGCTGCGGCGCTCTTCCTCCGGCATGGAGGGAAGGTCAGCCCAGAGGGGCAGCTCGTATTCGCCGTTGCGGATGCGCTCGGGTAAGTCTTTGATCAGATTGGGAAGAGCGCAGCCTTTCCACACG
>CAZVRM010000204.1:0-3582 GCA_964629605.1 uncultured Oscillospiraceae bacterium | reverse complement strand
GCTGCCCTCAGCGGCCCGTGTCCTTTGGTAAGCACAAATCTGACTTTTTTGACACATTAAGGAGATCCCGGCATTGCAAAATGCAAGCCGGGATCTCCTGTTTTATGTGTGTCCTAAGAAGGAGAGAGATGTTACTCCACAATGTCGCCGAACATGGAGCCCCAACCAAAGCCGGGAACGTACTGCTTCATGGGCAGCTCCAGACGGTCAGCAAACAGCTCATAGTTGACACCCTGCACCACGGGGATGGTGACAACGTCTTCCAGAGCGATGATCTCCAGCTTCTGGGTCTCCTGAAGGATGGTCTCGTAGTCGCCGCTCTTCACAGCTTCACAGGCAGCAAACTGTGCCTCAAAGCGATCGGTGTAGGTGTAAGTGGGACGTGCGGTGTAGTCCTTGGTGTGGTAGTAGTAGACCTGATAAGGCAGGGTACGGGACAGGCTGCGGCCCCAGTCCATCTCCACGATGTCCCAGCTTTCGGGCTGCATTTCCATCATATCCAGGGACATACCGGAGGCCACCATGAAGGTCTCAACCTTGACCTTGCCCTGGAAGATCTTGGGCCACTCTTCCATGAACAGCTCAGCACTCTTCTGCATGGTCTGGGCGGACTCGGAAACCATGACCTTGATGGTGGTCACATAGTCCTCGGGCAGACCCACATCGGCGTAGGCTTTCATCAGATACTCATAAGCCAGCTCGGGGTTATAGCCGCAGACTTCGCCTTCGGCACTCCAGCTTTCGATCATATCCCAGACTTCCTGACCGTACTTGGAATCACGATAGGTCAGGCCGCTCTCGGACAGAGCGCCGGCCATGCCGTTGATGTAAGTACCGGTGGGCTCCATGTAGCCGTAAATGTCGCGGGCGATGGTTTCACGATCCATGGCGTGATACATGGCCTTCTCGAAATTGTTGTTGCCGGACAGGGGGTTGTCGGGGTTCTTCACGTTGATGTCATAGTCGTAGACCATGATGGAGGGATAAGACACCATACGGGGGTCGTCGATGTAGGTCTCGATGGTGTTGGCATCGGGAGAGAAGGAGTCCAGCTGACCGGATTCGAACAGCTGCACGCGGGCGTTCATTTCGGGAACGATACGGACCTGAACTTCGTCATAGTTGAAGTAGTCAGCCAGCCAGTGATCCTCGTTCTTCTTGTAAACGTGGATGTTGTCGTACTCCCAGGTCTCGAAGGTGTAGGGACCGCAGCCGATCCAGTGATCCAGATCGGAGCCGTAGGTGGTGGTCAAACGGTCAGAGCTCAGGCACTCCTCGAACAGCTCGGGATGGACGGGATAGTTGGAACGAGAGGTGAAGTGGGTGCAGAAGGCAGCCTCATCCACGGGAGTCTCGGTGGTGATCTGGATGGTGCGGTCGTCGATCTGCTTGATACCAACATCTTCCCAGGCGACCACATCGGGATGACCCTCGGTGCCCTGAAGCATGTAATCGTAGGCATTCTTGATGGTGATGTTGTTGTCAGCCAGGAAGGTTGCCATGGCATTGGTCATCTGGGGATCCAGAATGGTCTTGAAGGTATACATATAGGTGTTGGCATCGATGGGATCACCGTTGGACCACTTGGCCTCCTCACGGATGGTGAATTCCCAGGTCAGCTCGTCGATCTGCTTGGGCATATCTTCTGCCAGATCGGGAACATAGTGGTAACCCATGCCGTCATCGTTGGGAACGGCACGCCACAGGGTGGAGTTACACCAGGACAGCGGGGTGTCGTTGGCTGTCTGAACGGTACCCATGCCGTTCATGGTATCCACTTCGGTGGACAGATAGGTGTAGAAGATCTTGTAATCAGAATCGGCCGTAGTATCGGGAGCGGGAGTGGGAGTGGGTGTGGTAGTGTCAGTGGTGCTGTCGGTGGGCGTCTGTGTGGTGTCGCTGGGGGTCTCCACAGGATCGTTGCCGCAGGCGGCCGCCAAAGACAGCAGCATCATAGAGGCCAGCAGCAGGGCCATCAACTTTTTACTCATGAAAACATCTCCTTCGCAAAAGATTTCTGTGTGTTTTGATCGACAACGCCGATCCCTTCTTGTTTTGTTTGTCCTATTTTACCAAGTATTCCGCCATTCGGGAATAACATTTTTCGATGAACCCTTATCGAAAAACGCGATAGCTCAGAGATATTGATTTTTCTTTCGGTCTTTTGCCAGAAATATTTGTTTTTTAGGTCGATTTTCAAAATATTTTTTGGCATTTCACCGTTTCCCCGACCTTTCTGGAACAGTCTATGTCTGCGTCAGCCGGTTTGTGCGAAAAAAAAATGCGTCCGATTTGCCAAAGAACGGCGGGTATGGTAAAATGAAGCCACTCTCTTGATTGGAGGCATTTATGCTGTTATCTGCTGAACATCTTTCCATGGACTTTGGCGACCGTCGGCTGCTGGAGGACGTGAACTTTTATCTGGACGACGGTGACAAAACCGGCATCATCGGCGTCAACGGAACGGGCAAATCCACCTTTCTCAAGGTGCTGGTGGGCGAGCTGCCTCCCGACAAGGGCACGGTGACCCGCAACCCCAACGTGCAGGTCAGCTACCTGCCGCAAAATCCGCCCATGGAGGACGAGGCCACCGTGCTGGAGCAGGTGTTTTTGCACTTTCCCGCCGACTTCCGCGCCCTCAACGAGTACGAGGCCAAAACCATGCTCAACAAGCTGGGCATCACCGACTATGAACAAAAGGTGGGCACCCTTTCGGGCGGTCAGCGCAAGAGAGTCGCGCTGGCGGCAGCCCTCATCCATCCGGCCGACGTGCTGGTGCTGGACGAGCCCACCAACCATCTGGATGCCGAGATGACCGCGTGGCTGGAGGATCGGCTGCGCCGGTTCCGGGGCGGCTTGATCATGGTGACCCACGACCGGTATTTTCTGGAGCGGGTGGTCAACCACATCACCGAGCTGAGCCGGGGCAAGCTCTATCATTATGAAGCCAATTATTCCAAGTATCTGGAGCTGAAGGAGCAGCGCGCCGAGATGGCGCAGGCCAGCGAGCGCAAGCGCCAGTCCATCCTGCGTGTGGAACGGGAATGGATCATGCGGGGCTGTCGTGCCCGCAGCACCAAATCCAAGGAGCGCATCGCCCGGTACGAAGCTCTGCTGGAGCAGGACGGCCCGGTGCAGGAGGAAAGCGTCCGCATGGGGGCCTCCGCCAGCCGTCTGGGCAAGCAGATCATCCAGCTGGAGGGCGTTTCCAAGGCCTACGGAGACAAAACCGTGCTGCGGGATTTCTCCTACAGCCTTCTGCGGCAGGATCGCATCGGCATCGTGGGCAAAAACGGCGCAGGCAAGTCCACCCTGCTCAAGCTGATCGCCGGAGAACTGCAGCCGGACGGCGGCGAAGTTGTCTGCGGAAGCACTGTAAAGGTGGGTCACTTTTCACAGGAAGGCCGGGAGCTGGATCTGAATATGCGGGTCTATGACTTCATCCACAGCATCGCCGAGGAGACTCACACCGACGAGGGCACCTTTTCCGCCAAGCAGATGATGGAGCGGTTCCTCTTTCCTTCCGAGCGGCAGTCGGTGCCCATCGGGCGGCTGTCCGGCGGCGAGCGGCGGCGGCTCTAT
>CAZVRM010000203.1:0-3595 GCA_964629605.1 uncultured Oscillospiraceae bacterium | reverse complement strand
CTTGATGACCAGCTGCACGTTTTCATTGCCGCGGTAACTGTTGATCTCGGCAGAAAAAACAATGTCCAGCAGGTCGCCCTTAACAAACTGGCAGCTCTTTGCGCCCATACCGAACACAAAGGCATAAAAGTTCTTGCCCTGCTTGCTCAGATGCAGCTTGATATGACGGTCGTGACTGATGGGAGTGATCTCCTCGATGGTCACGTCGTTCATCAAAAACACCGGCTGAGGGTTGCCCATGCCAAAAGGCTCCATGGCGCTCAGTCCACGCACCTCCCGCAGCGTCAGTTCCTCGGGCTCTACCCGGCAGTCCACGTTGACGCAGGGAACGATTTCCTCGTTCTGGGCAGTATGTGCATAGGCCTCCAGCGCATCCCGGAGCGCCTCCAGATTTTCCCGTTTGACGGTAAGACCTACCGCCAGTTCGTGACCGCCGTATTTTTCCAGCAGATCGGCGTTCTTTTCCAAAGCAGCATACAGATTGAAGCCCTTGATGCTTCGTCCGGAGCCCTTGCCGCTGTCGCCGGTCATGGAGATCAGCACGCAGGGTACACCGTAGCGGTCAGACAGGCGGGAGGAAACGATGCCGATGACACCGTTGTGCCAGCCGTCGCCCCACAGCATCATGGTCTTGCCCCGGGTCAGTTCAGGCTGCGCCTTGATGCGGGCGATGATCTGCTCGTAAATACCGTTTTCCTCTTCCTGTCGGCGGTGGTTCAGGTTGCAGAGATGCTCTGCCAGTGCGGCAGCCTCCCGGGGATCCTCGGTGAGGAACATCCGTGCTGCACTGCTGGCACCACCCAGACGGCCTGCCGCATTGATGCGGGGTGCCATAATAAAGCTCACCGAATTGGACGTAACCACCTTGGTATCCAGCCCCAGCTTCTGCATCAGAGCCTTCAGGCCGAAATTTCTTGTGTGCTGCAGATAATTGAGGCCATAGGACACGATGATGCGGTTTTCTTCCACCAGCGGCATCACGTCGGCAATGGTGCCCACAGCTACCACATCGGCGTATTCCTTCAACAGATCGGCAATGGGACGATCCTTTTCCAACGCACAGATAACCTTAAAGGCCACACCGACGCCGGCCAGTTCCCGGAAGGGATACTCGCTGTCCACCCGACGGGGGTTAACAACAGCTACCGCGTCTGGCAGCTTTTCCTTGCACTCATGATGGTCGGTGATGATGAGCCGCAGACCCAGCTCTTTGGCAAAGACTGCCTCTTCTTCGGCGGTGATGCCGCTGTCCACCGTGATGAGCAGACGGCAGCCGTCATCGTACAGGCTCTGGATGGCCGCCACATTCAGACCGTAGCCCTCTTCCAGACGGTCGGGGATGTAATAGGTGCAGTCGGCACCCATCTTCTTGAGATACTGGATCATGATGCAGGTGGCGGTAACGCCGTCCACATCATAGTCGCCGTAAACGGCGATTTTTTCTTTGTTTTCGATGGCTCGGCGAATTTCAGCCACAGCCTTGTCCATGTCCTTCAGCAGGAAGGGATCGTGGATACCCTCCAGCGAGTGGGTCATGAAGGCCTGTGCTTTTTGCCGGGTATCAAAGCCACGGGCTGCCAATACACGAGTCGTAAGCCGGCTGAGTCCAAGCTCTCCGGCCATACTTTCCGCGCAGGCGTTATGATCGGCTGCAAGCAGCCATTTTTTCTTTCTCATTCTGCACTCCAAATTTATATTTTTATCACCGTTCATTATAACAAACCTACGGGTCGGTTACAAGTGATTTCGGTAAAAAATGCCGTTTTGGAGAAAAAGTTCCTGAATCTTTACCGGAAACAGAAAAAGTCCTGCGGTTTTCACCACAGGACTTCTGATATTGGATCAATCTTTACTGAAAAGATCCTTCATTTTCTTGAAAAAACCGCCCTTTTCACTGTAGCAATCATCGATCTCATCGTCGAACTTCCGCAGCAGTTCCTTCTGCTCGGCAGAAAGGTTGCGGGGCACCTCTACGGTGACCTTCACGTACTGGTCGCCACGACCGCGGCCGTTGATGTTGGGCACGCCGCTGCCGCGAAGCCGGAAGACCGTTCCGGTCTGAGTGCCCTCGGGCAGATCGTACTGCACTTTGCCGTCCACGGTAGGAACAGTGAGGGTAGCACCCAACGCCGCCTGTGCAAAGGAAATGGGCATCTCCAGAATAATATCCTGTCCGTCACGCTTGAACATCTTGTGTTCTTTGACGTAAACGGTGACGTACAGATCGCCGGCAGGGCCGCCATTGGAGCCGCCGTTGCCCTCGCCCCGGAGGGAGATGGTCTGTCCGTCATCAATACCGGCAGGGATCTTCACCTGAATGGTACGAGTCTTGCGGGTCTTGCCCTCACCCTTACAGGTCTGGCAGGGCTCCTTGATGATCTTGCCGGTACCCTTACAGTTCTGGCAGGGGGCATTGCTGGAAAACACACCGAAGGGGGTGCGCTGGGTGGTCTTCACCTGACCCATGCCGCGGCAGACGGGACAACTTTCGGGAGAAGTGCCCTTCTTTGCACCGCTGCCGCCACAGTCCTTACAGGACTCGTTGCGGGTGATGCTGACGCTCTTTTCGCAGCCGAAAACGGCTTCTTCAAAGTTCAACTGCAGGGTGACACGCAGGTTTTCGCCCTTGCGTGGACCGTTAGGCCGTGCCTGCTGGCCGCCAAACCCACCGCCAAAGCCGCCACCGAACATGGAACCGAAGATGTCGCCCAGATCAAAATCCTGGAAGCCGCCAAAGCCGCCTGCACCGCCGCCCGCATAGTTGGGATCGATGCCGGCAAAGCCGTACTGATCGTAACGCGCCTTCTTTTCGGCATCGGACAGCACCTCGTAAGCGCCGTTGACTTCCTTCATCTTCGCCTCGGCGGTCTTATCGCCGGGATTCAGGTCAGGATGATATTTTTTCGCCAATTTGCGATAGGCCTTTTTGATTTCTTCGTCGCTGGCGCCCTTCTGCAGGCCCAGGACTTCATAAAGATCACGCTGTTCAGCCATATCTGCTCTCCTATTTTATCGGGATGTAAAACGCACGCAAAGCGGGGCGCTGCCCCGCTTGCGTAGGAATCATTTCTTACTTCTGCTCTTCGTCGTCAACGACCTTGTAGTCGGCGTCGTAGACAGTCTCGCCGTTGGGGCCGGTCTGGCCGCCGCAGTTACCGCAGTCAGCGCCGCAGTCAGCACCGGCAGCGCCCTGGGGATTGGCCTGAGCGTACATCTTCTCGGCCACGGCGTAGAAGGCCTGCTTCAGAGCCTCAGCGTCAGCCTTGATGGCCTCCGCATCAGAGCCCTTCAAGGTCTCCTTCAGTTTGTTCAGAGCGGCTTCCACGGGAGCCTTCTCGCTGTCGGAGATCTTGCCGCCCAGCTCGCCCAGAGTCTTTTCGGTCTGATAGACCAGAGATTCGGCCTCGTTGCGGGCATCGATGGCTTCCTTCTGCTTTTTGTCCTCAGCAGCGAACTGCTCGGCCTCCTTGACGGCCTTATCAATGTCTTCCTTGCTCAGATTGGAGGAAGAGGTAATGGTGATCTTCTGCTCCTTGCCGGTACCCAGATCCTTGGCGGAAACGTTGACGATACCGTTGGAGTCAATATCGAAGGT
>CAZVRM010000202.1:0-3621 GCA_964629605.1 uncultured Oscillospiraceae bacterium | reverse complement strand
CCAGCAGGTCGCGGTTGTCCGCGGCAAGGGCGTCAGCGAGCTGTAAGGAGGACACACCATGAAGACTTATAAGATTACTCTGGTGAAGAGCCTGAACGGCCGCTTTAAGAAGCATATCGCCACTGCCATCTCTCTGGGCCTGACCAAGATCGGTGACACCACCGTCCAGCCCGACAACGAGATGACCCGCGGCAAGATCAACCAGATCAGCTACCTGATCAAGGTTGAAGAAATGAACTAAGGAGGTTGCCGGAAATGAATCTGCATGATCTGCATCCCGCTGCTGGCAGCACCAAGACTCGCAAGTGCAAGGGCCGCGGTATGGCCTCCGGTAACGGCAAGACTGCCGGCCGTGGCCACAAGGGCCAGTGGGCCCGTTCCGGCGGCGGTGTCCGTCCCGGTTTCGAGGGCGGCCAGATGCCCCTGGTTCGTCGCCTGCCCAAGCGCGGCTTTAATAACATCTTTGCTAAGAACTACGCTGAGCTGAACGTCTGCCAGCTGAACGCTCTGGAAGACGGCGCCGAAGTCACCTTCGAGACCCTGGTCGCTGCCGGCCTGGTCGCCAAGAAGTTTGACGGCGTCCGCATCCTGGGTAAGGGTGAGCTGACCAAGAAGCTGAACGTTAAGGTCGATGGCATCACTGCCACCGCCAAGGAAAAGATTGAAGCCGCAGGAGGAAAGGCGGAGGTGATCTAAGTGATCGAGACCGTCAAGAATGCGTGGAAGATCCCTGAACTGCGCAAGAAACTGACTTTCGTCCTGTTCGCTATTGTTGTTTTCCGTCTGGGCTTCGCTATCTACGTTCCTTTCGTGGATACCGCTTCCCTGGCTAACCAGTTTGCCACTCTGAACAGTGGCAACCTGCTGGGCTACTTCAATACCCTGTCCGGCGGCGGTTTTGCTACCGCTTCCATCTTCGCTATGAGCATTTACCCCTACATCAACAGCTCGATTATCATCCAGCTGCTGCAGGTGGCGATCCCCGCTCTGGAGCGTCTTGCTAAGGAAGGCGGCGAAGAGGGCAAGAAGAAGATCCAGCGCATCATCCGCATCACCACTCTGGTGCTGGCTGCCGTCATGGCCTTTGGTTATTACATCACCCTGAAGTCCTATGGCGTTCTGACCCGTACCGATGCCTGGAGCGGAATCGTTATCGTCATGACCATGATCGCCGGCTCCATGTTCGTCATGTGGCTGGGCGACCAGATCACTGAAAAGGGTATCGGCAACGGTATCTCTATGATCCTGCTGGTCGGTATCGTCTCTCAGGGCCTGAAGGCTGTCACCACCGTGATCAGCCTGGCCTGGTGGGCTATCCTGATCATCCTGGCTATCTGCCTGGGCATCATCGCTTTCATCGTCTTCATCACCGAAGCCGAGCGCCGCATTCCCGTGCAGTACGCCAAGCGCGTTGTGGGCCGCAAGCAGTACGGCGGCCAGAGCACCCACCTGCCCATGAAGGTCAATATGTCCGGCGTTATGCCCGTCATCTTCGCCTCCACCATCTGCGGTGTTCCCGCCACCATCGTTGGCTTCACGCAGCCTGCTGAGGGTACCTTCTGGTACAACCTGGCCAACGACTGGTTTGCTCCCGGCGCTCCCGCCTATATCATCATCTACGTCCTGCTGATCTTCGCCTTTGCTTACTTCTACTCCACCATTCAGTTCAACCCCATTGAGGTGGCTAACAACATGAAGAAGAACGGCGGCTTCATCCCCGGCTTCCGCCCCGGTAAGCCCACTTCCGACTTCATCGCAAAGGTTCTGAGCAAGATCACCATGATGGGTGCTATCTTCCTGGCGATCATCGCTGCGCTGCCCCTGATCCTGTCCAACATCCCCTCTCTGGGTGCTCTGGGCATCGGCGGTACCACCACTCTGATTATGGTCAGCGTGTCTCTGGAGACCGTCCGCGCAATCGAGGGCGAAATGATGATGCGTCACTACAAGGGTTTCCTGGAATAAGAAAGGAAAAGGCCGTTTTATGAAACTCATCTTATTGGGTGCCCCCGGTGCCGGTAAAGGCACGCAATCGGATTTCATCAAAGCTGCGTTGAAGGTTCCCGTGATCTCCACGGGCAACCTTCTGCGCGAGGCCATCGCCCAGGGGACGGAGCTTGGTAAACAGGCAAAGTCTTATATGGACGGCGGCAAGCTGGTTCCCGATGAACTGATCATCGGACTGGTGAAGGAAAAGCTGGCCTCTCACGACTGCGAGAACGGTGCCATCTTCGATGGCTTCCCCCGCACCGTGGCGCAGGCCGAAGTTCTTGACTCCATCGGCGGCGTCGATGTGGCTCTGTCCATCGAAGTGCCCGATGAAGCCATCGTCCATCGTATGGCAGGCCGCCGCACCTGCCCCAAGTGCAACTCCACCTACCACATTGAGGGCAATCCCCCCAAGGTAGAGGGCGTTTGCGACAAATGCGGCGAACAGCTGGGCATCCGTCATGACGACGATCCTGATGTGGTGCTGCAGCGACTGCATGTTTATCACGATCAGACCGAGCCGGTCAAGCATCACTACGAAGCGAGCGGCAAGCTTCGCTCTGTAGAGGGCATCGGCACTGTGGATGAGATCCGCAACCGGATCTTCACCGCACTGGAGCTGAACGTATGATAAAGATCAAATCCCCCCATGAGATCAAGCTCATGGCGGAGGCGGGACAGATCGCCGAGTTGGCTCGCAGAGCCTGCGGCGAACTGGTCGCGCCGGGCATCACCACCCGCGAACTTGACCACGCTGCCCGTAAGGTCATCGAAGGTTTCGGCGCCAAGCCTTCCTTCCTTGGTTACGGCGGCTTCCCCGGTTCCATCTGCTGCTCCATCAATGACGAAGTCATTCATGGCATTCCAGGCAGCCGAAAGATCCGCGAAGGCGACATCGTCAAGATCGACGTGGGCGCGCACTATATGGGATACCATGGCGACTGCGCGGCTACTTTTGCTGCAGGCGCGATCTCTGAGGAGGCGCAAAAGCTCATCGAGGTGACCCGGCAGAGCTTCTATGAGGGCATCAAGTACGCCCGGGAGGGCTACAGAATCTCCGATATTTCCCGTGCCATTGACGAGTACACCACCAAAAATGGTTTCTGGCAGGTTCGGGATTATGTCGGACACGGCGTCGGAAGTGCGCTGCACGAAGAGCCTGAAGTACCCAATTTCCTGGCACCCAACCGCGTGGGCAGAGGTCCCCGGTTGATCGCCGGAATGGTCATCGCCATCGAACCGATGGTGAATGTGGGCACTTACGAGGTGAAATGCTTATCCGATGGCTGGACAGTAAAAACAGTAGACGGAAGCTTGTCTTCCCACTACGAAAACACCGTCCTGATCACCAAGGACGAACCGGTCATCCTGACCGCCGATAAAGACGGAAAGCATGTATAAACCAAGGAGGCTACTGGTATGGCGAAAGAAGACATGATCGAAGTTGAAGGTACCGTTATAGAGGCGCTGCCAAATGCGATGTTCAAGGTGGAGATTATGGGAGGTCATGTGATCAATGCACATATCTCCGGCAAGCTCCGCATGAATTTCATCAAAATTCTGCCCGGGGACAAGGTAACTGTCCAGATGTCCCCCTATGATCTGGAAAAGGGCAGGATCACCTGGCGCTCT
>CAZVRM010000201.1:0-3633 GCA_964629605.1 uncultured Oscillospiraceae bacterium | reverse complement strand
ACGATTCGTTTCATTTTGGTTTCCTCCTTTTATTGCTGTCTTTCTCCGCACCTGTCATCCTGAGCAAGCGAAGCGCGCCGAAGGATCTTCGCACCAAAAGTTCCTTACGCAGTTATCTTCGTGCCAATATCCCTCGGCCCATTCCATTCCCTCGGGATGACATGGGTTTTAGAGAACTTCAACATTTACAAAACATCAAAAGCCGCCCGGCGCAAAAATGCGCAGAGCGGCTCAGTTTACATAATTTTACGCAGAGTTACATCACAGACAGACAGAGAGACAGACAGACCATTATACCCACTTGCCATCCGGATGCAACCCCTTTCCATTGGATAATTTTTATTATAACCCTTCCCCCGTGCCTTTGCAAGTCCTGTTTTTCCTCGCCGTCCCCGGCACCACCCCTGTCACCTCCCCACCCACCGCAGGAAAAAGGCGGTTGTACGAAAATGTGTCCGTACGGTGCCGTAAAAGCCGGGGTTGGTGCCGGAAAAGGCCGCCTTGGTGCAAGTCGTTTTTTGTCAGATTCCCCCGTCAGACTATCCTTCCAACTCCATCCGCAGCTTCTCCAGCGCCCGTTTTTCAATGCGGGAAACGTAACTGCGGCTGATGCCTGTGATCTCGGCCACCTCACGCTGGCGCTTGGGGTTGCCCGTTCCCAGACCGTAGCGGAGGGTGATCACCTGCCGCTCCTGGTCCGTCAGGCAGTTTTCCACCGCCCGGCGCATTTTCTCTGTCATCTCCTGATTGCTGATCTGCTCCAGCAGATCACAATCCTCGCTGACCACATCCATCAGTGCCAGAGGCGCACCATCAGCACCGGTCTCGATGTAGTCAGACAGGGATACATCCTGCGCGCTTTTGCGCATACTTCGGAAGTGCATTAAAATCTCATTTTCCGCGCACCTTGCAGCATAGGTCGCCAGCCGCGTTCCTTTGGACGCGTCAAAGGTGCTGATGCCCTTGATCAGACCAATGGTCCCGATGGAGATCAGGTCCTCCTGATCCGCTGATTGGGAGTAATATTTCTTCATGATATGGGCAACGAGACGCAGATTTCGCTCGATCAGGACATTCCGGGCCTCGATATCTCCCTCGGCAGCCAGCTTCAGGTAGTGTTGTTCCTCCTTCTCCGTCAAGGGTTTGGGGAAGGTCCCCGTATTCAGCTGCAGCGAATACATCAGCGTGCTGATCATCAGCCATGTGGCAGCCAGCATTGCCATCACCTCCGATGACAGCCTATTCGCCACAGCCCGTCCTTTTGCCGTAAAAATCCCTGTCAGCCAAAACTGACAGGGATTTGATTCACATTTTAACCGCCTTGATTTTTCCGTCCAGGACTTCCAACCGCCAATCACACAAGGCAACCGCCGCTGGGCGGTGTGTTACTGCAATGCAGGTTCGGCCCGGCAGTTCTCTGAGGCGCTGCAGGACGGTCTGCTCTGTAATTTCGTCCAGGGCAGACGTACATTCATCCAGCAGCAAAACCGGCGCGCCGCCCAGCACAGCCCGCGCAATGGCCAATCGCTGTGCCTGTCCTTCGGACAAGCCTGCACCACTTTCTCCCAGAACCGTATCCAGTCCCTGGGGCAGATGCGTGACAAACTCCTCCATATCACTGGCATAGATGGCTTGTTGGATCTGCGCCTCCGTTGCGTTCGGCGCAACGATCGTCAGATTCTCCCGGAGGGTCCCGCTGAGCAGCAGATTCCCCTGGGGCACATAGGCGAAAAGGCGCCGTGTGCTTCGGTCCAGCGGGATTTCTTCTTTGCCGCAAGCTAGGAACAGCTTTCCTTTTTCGGGTCTGTATATGCCCAGAAGCAGCTTCAGCAATGTACTCTTACCGATGCCAGAGGGGCCGGTAATCACTGCAAAATCGCCCTTAGGCAGAGAAAACGAAACATCTTCCAGCACGTTATCCCGCTCATAGGAAAAAAACAAGTCCTCCGCGCCGATGGCTTCCATTTTTTGATAGATCTCCCGGAAGTCTTCACCCTTAGGTGCAGGCTCTCCCTGAATGGCTTCCAGTTCCATCAGACGTTCAGCGGATGCAACCATTGCCACATATTTCGGAAAAATGCCGGAAAGATTTACAAAGGGAGCCTGCAGTTGGTTTACCAGTTGGATCACTGCCGTCAGGGAACCAAAGCTCAATTGTCCCCGAAGCATCCGGAAGGCGCACCAAACCAGTGCCAGAAAGCCGGCACCGTAGGACATAAGACTGATACCTGTATTGGTAATCAGGGACACGTTTTTCCTTCTGCGCTGAATCACATACCGATCATCCAGCAAGGCATCTGCCCGGCACTCTACCTCGTCGGAGACATCCATGGCCTGAACCATCAGCAGTTTCTCCATAATTTCCTGCAGGAAACCGGAAACTTTTCCATCCTGCTCGCTGACGCGCTTGTTCAGCTCTTTTAAATGCCGGCGCATAACGCCCGTTGCAATCAGCACGACAGCGCCCAGTGCTACGATCAACAGGGTAAACCGACCATCCAGAACGCCCAGAACCACTACCGCCGCAGCCAGTTTCGTAATCATGGCCGCTGCGCTTGGCAGGATGGTCAAAATGCCATCATTGACTTTGGTCACATCATTATTCAGGCGGTTCAGCAGCTCCGCGCTGTGGTATTTGCTGACCTCGGCATAGTCTCCATGGAGCAGTCCGTGGAGCAGCTGCTGCTTCCAGTCTTTTTCCAGATCCGCCCGGAGCCTGTCTGTCAGATGCCGCATCAGGGTCAGGCAAATCAGAATCATGGCAATGACACCGGCCTGACGCAGGCAGGCAGCATAAAAGCCTTGCAGATCACCGTCTACCGCGCTGTCGATGACGCCCCGGCTTCCCAGGGCAAAAAACACGCCGAAAAGCGCGTAGCCCGCATTCGCCAATGTCATCACCGCGATCGCAGGCAGGCGACGCTTCACGCGCTTCAGCATCCAGATAAGGGAATGGTTTTTCATCGCAGGTGCCTCCGAAGCCAGCCCTTGGCCCGCCGCCAGAAATGACGGAGGGGGCGGGTATGGTGCCAAAAACGGCAGTACAGTTTGTAGCCTGCATTCGTCACAGGGATCTCACGTTCGCCCCGGGTGAAGGCCGTGACGACGGCGATCATCTGCGCATGCCGCAGATCGCGCTCAAACGCGAACTGATTATCGCCGATGCAGGTATACGTTTCGCCTGTTTTCACAATGCGGTGGAGCACATAGTGGCCATCGTCCCGCCGGTAGAGGGGCAGATCGTACTTGCGGAGTTTTTCCGGCAGGGGCGACAGGACGACGGAATCGATCCCCTGGCGCAGCATGGGCAGCATGCTGATGCCCCGGGGGGAAAAGCGGACGTTCTTTCCGGCAGCCAGCGTCTCACGGATCAGGGGCATCAGCTGCTCCAGGCGCATTTCTTTTTCAAGCAAGGAATCCATTTTCATTCAGCTTGGCCACGAAGCGCTCCACGCCGGCACGGGCGGTTGCTTCGTCCACGTCGTATTCTGCCAGCAGCCCGGCCACCAGCTCCTCCATCCCGGCACCGACCTCTAATCTTTCCCAGAGGAACTTGCCGGTATCGTTGAGAGTGATCATCATGTTCAGATCCAGCTCATCCCCGGAGGGCAGAACAACGGTCTCGCCGGCAAC
>CAZVRM010000200.1:0-3636 GCA_964629605.1 uncultured Oscillospiraceae bacterium | reverse complement strand
AGCTCTTCCAGCTTCTGGGTCTCCTTCAGCAGGGTGTCATAGTCGCCCAGCTTGATCTCTTCACAGTAGTTGTACTGAGCATCGAACTCGTCGCTCAGGTAGTTGTTGGGACGGCCAGAGTAACCGGAGGTGTAGTACAGGAAGCAGGTATGAGGATAGGTACGGGACATGGAACGAGACCAGTCGTTGGGAGACAGGTCCCACTTATCGTCGCCAGTCTTCTTAAAGTCGGTAGCAGACATACCAGCGTAAGGAACGATCTCCAGTTCCATCTTACCGTCGAAGATGATGGGCCACTGTTCCATCAGGTACTCGCCCAGAGCCTTCCACTCAGTGTCGCCCTCGTCGATGCAGTACTTGATCTTGATGGGCAGCTGATCCTCGGTAACGCCGCACTCAGCAATGGCCTTGTTCAGATAATCCAGAGCCATCTCGGGATTGTAGCCGTAGGGACCCCAGGATTCGACCATGGCGGTGACAGCCTGACCATACTCAGACTCACGATAAGTCAGAGCGGACTCGGACAGCATACCAGCCTGCTCGTTGACGTAGGTGCCGGAAGGAGCCATATGACCGAAGATAGAGTCAGCAGCCAGTTCACGATCGATAGAGTGGTAGATAGCCTTACGATAGTTGACGCTGCCGGAGATGGGGTTGGTGGGGTTCTTGCAGTTGATGTCGATGTGGGTGACGGAGGTAGAACCATAGGTGGTCATACGGGGGTCATCCAGATAGGTCTCGATGGTGTTGGCATCGGGAGAGAAGGAGTAGATGTCGCCCTTCTCGAACAGCTCAACGCGAGCGTTCATTTCGGGAACGATACGGACTTCGATGCGGTCGAAGTTGTACAGGTCAGCATTCCAGTGATCGGGGTTCTTGGTGTAGATCTGGATGGAGTCATACTCCCAGGACTCGAAGAAGTAGGGGCCGCAGCCGACGAAGTGATCCAGGTCGGAACCGTAGGAGGTGGTCAGACCGTCGTCAGACAGGCACTCTTCCCACAGAGTGGGGTTGACGGGAACCAGATTACGGTTGTCGAAATGCTTCTTGATGTCATCAGCAACATAACCGGTATCGGTGGTAGTGATCTGGATGGTGTAATCGTCGACCTTCTTGATACCGACGTCTTCCCAAGCCACGGTGGCGGGATAACCATCGGAGCCCTGCAGCAGGTACTCAGCACCATTGACGATGGTCACGGTGTTGTCGTACAGGAAGGTAGCCATACGATTCTGCAGGTTGGGGTTCAGCTGCTGCTGGAAGGTGAAGATCCAGGTGTCGGCATTGATAGGATCGCCGTTCTGGAAGGTAGCACCTTCACGCAGCTTGATCTGCCAGTTGTAATCGTCCACCTGAATGGGATCGCCAACAGCCAGGTCGTCCTTCCAGATGTAGTTGGTGCCATCCTCGTTGGGATACATGATCCACATACGAGACATAGCGTAAGAAGCGGGGGTGGAGGAGTTGGAGTCGACGTTATCCAGGAAGTTCAGAGAGGAAACTTCGGAAGCCAGATAGGTCTTGTAGATCTTACCCTCATCCTTGGTGGTATCGGTGGGAGTGGTGGTATCGGTGGTGGTAGTGGTGTTGCTGGAGTTGTCAGTAGTGGTGGTGTTGGTGGTGTCGGTGGTGGTGTCATTGTTACCGCAGGCAGCGGCGACAGACAGCAGCATCATGGCAGCCATCAACAGAGCGATCAGTTTCTTGCTCATACAGGGGGTCTCCTTTCAACAAATAGATGCGTTTTTTACTTGGGGTTTCGCGAATCATGACGCCTCCTGCTGAAACGCCGGGTGATACCAGACCCATTGCTCCCGCAGAAACCGTCCATAATTTGTCTCGATTATACCGCAATTTCCAAAGAAAGTCAATATAGCCCTCGTGTAAAAGGAGCTTCGCGATCTCTTATGCAAAACAACGAAAAACACTCGTTTTAGAGGCTGCAAATAATAAAAAGCTCACAGATTTCCCTGTGAGCTTTTGGTTCTTAAAGATAAGGTTTCAGCAGATAATCGCCCAGTCGTTCCTCGGTCTGCACGCCGTTCCGAAGGGCAAATTTGCCGTTCATAATGACGTGTTCGATACCGACGGGCTTCTGGAAAGGATCATCATAGGTAGCTGTGTCGGTGATGGTATCATAATTGAACACCGTCACGTCGGCCACCATGCCGGGTTTGAGGGCGCCGCGGTCGGTAAGACCGATGATCTCAGCCGGCAGCTGAGTAATACGGCGCACTGCTTTTTCCACCGGGCACAGTCCCTTTTCCCGACAAAGCCGCAGGAATCGGGGGAAGGTGCCGTAGGTGCGGGGATGGGGCTTGCCATCGCTGGCAGCCGGGTCAAAGGGACGGCAGGAGGCATCGGAACCGATGACAATGTCCTCCTGTGCCAACAGCCACAGCACATCCTCCTCATCCATATTAAAGATGATGGAATTGTCCCGGCAGCCGGTGCGGATCAATGTCTCCAGCAGCGTCTCGGGAACAGGCATCCCCCACTCTTCGCTGAGCTGTCCCACCGTTTTGCCATCCACCTCGGGGCAGCGGCCGCCGGTGCCGATGATATACAGCCGATCACCGTCTTCCCGGTTGGGATATTTTTCCCGGAACAGCTGCAAAACGGCATCCCGCTTTTCGCCGGGAGTCTTCAGCAGCTTGGTGGCCTTTTCGGCACCGCCGTCCAGCGCCCAGGCGGGCAGTCGGCTGGACAGACCGGTGGAGCAGGCGTTGTAGGGGTACATATCCATGGTGATACGAGCGCCCTCGGCGCGTGCCTCCCGGATGCGGCCATACAGCTCTTTTGCCTTGCCCCAGACGCGCTTGTCGCCCAGCTTCAGATGGGAGATATGCAGACGCACCTTGGTGGCCTTGGCCAGGTCGATCATCTCTTCCAACGATTCAAAGACCTGTTCGCACTCGTCACGCATATGGACAGTAACGATCACATCGTCAATGTAGCACATTTCCATCAGGGTCGCCAGTTCAGCCTTGTCGGCGAACAGGCCGGGCACATAGCCCAGGCCCAGAGACATACCCCAGACGCCCTGCTCAATGGCCTGCGCCAGCAGGAACTGAGAAATTTTGATCTCATCCTCCCAGGCGGGGCGAGCCAGCGGGCCCACCACGCCATTTCGGACAGCGCCGTGACCGATCAGCTGCACCAGATTGGTAGACATGGGCTTGTCGCCCCGCTTTTTACGCAGCTTGGCAAAGGTGCCGGCCTGATAGGCCTGCATGGGGGTCAATTTCCCGGCCTCTTCTTCCCTTTTCACCCGGTTCGCCTGACTGACATTGCGGGGAAAACAGGAGGAACCGCACTGGCCAACGATTTCGGTCGCTACACCCTGGTAGAGCTTGGCTTCACAGCGACTGTCCTTGATGAACCAGGCGTCGGAATGGGAATGGCTGTCAATGAAGGCCGGTGCGACCACCAGACCGGAAACATCGACAATTTCCCGGGCTTCTTCGGTGATGGAGGGGGCGACCTCCACGATTTTCCCGTCCCTAATGGAAACGTCGCCCACGAAGGGCGACGTTCCAGATCCATCACAGATTAAGCCGTTTTTTAACAGCAGATCAAGCATTGGCTGCGATCTGCTCCCGATACTTAGCCAGCTCAGAGGGAGAGCAGTAGACA
>CAZVRM010000199.1:0-3643 GCA_964629605.1 uncultured Oscillospiraceae bacterium | reverse complement strand
AATGACAGTGATATTAGTAAGAAGGTCGGTGTTGATGACATGGCCAGAAAGAGCATATATCCCGAGAGGAACAAGCTTGTTTTAGGCATCAACCTGGCGGTTGCACCGCAGTGAAAACAACTTTCCATCTTGTTCCAGCTGGAAAACATAGTTTCCGATGCCCTGTATGCAGCGGCAGATGCGTATGTTCGACCAACCAAAGCAATTGCTGCACAACCGCTCGATCTGATACAGTTCCATCATTCCAGCCCACCCAGCTGCCAAAAGGCCACCGCACTGGCTGCAGCCACGTTCAGCGAATCCACTCCATGGGTCATGGGGATCTTCACGGTGAAATCACAGCCCTCGATGGTGCAGTCAGCAAGGCCGTCTCCCTCGGTGCCTAAAATGATGGCAAGCTTATCCGCCTGTGTCAGTTTAGGGTCACGAATGGACAGCGAGTCATCTTTAAGCGCCATGGCGGCCGTTTGAAAGCCCAGCTGCCGCAGCTGCTCCACATAGTTTTCGGTGGACAGCCAAGTCCAGGGTACCTGAAATACCGTGCCCATGCTAACACGGATGGCTCTGCGGTATAACGGGTCGGAACAGGCGGGGGTCAGTAGGACGGCGTCCATATTCAGCGCCGCAGCCGACCGGAAAATGGCGCCGATATTGGTGGGGTTCATCACATTTTCCAAAACAGCCACTCGACGTGCATTTTTGCAAACCTCCTCCACCGTGGGAAGGAGAGGCCGCTTCATAGCGCACAGCATTCCCCGGGTAAGCATAAAACCGGTAAGCTGGGTCAGCACGTCAAAGGGTGCGGTATACACCGGGATGTCCCCACAGCGGTCAATCAGTTCTTTGGCCTGCGTTTCCAGATGCCGATCCTCCACCAAAAACGAAACCGGCAGGTATCCGGCGTCCAATGCGCGCTGGATCACCTTGGGACTTTCTGCAATAAACATACCCTTTTCCGGGTATTCCCGGTTGAGCAGCTGGGCTTCGGAAAGCCGGGCGTATATGTCCAGCTCGGGTGCAGAAAAGTCGGTGATAGGCAGAATATTAGACATAAGAAGACTCCTTGAACGATGGTTTTACAAGAACATTATAGTGCCGTCAAAGAGCGGTGTCAATCGCTGCGGCTTTCTCTGAAAAACACTGCAAAAAATGTCGAAATATATAAAATTATGTCGAATAGAATCATAAACTGTATTTTTTTATATATTTTGGGCGTTTTTTGACTGACGATTTTTTGAGAAAATCCCGAAAAAAGATTGTAAAGCTTTGGTTGTTGTGTTATTTTATACCTACGGTACCGCAAAACTGACAAGAAACGAGGGCATAAACAATGAGCGAGCCCATCAAGATCATCCTGGCGGATGACAGTATGGATTTTTGCGAAATGCTGCATATGCAGCTGGAAAACTATACAGGGATCCAGGTCGTGGGAAAGGTGCAGGACGGTCAGGAACTTTTGACGCAAATTTGGGAGAAACAGCCCGATATGATCGTGGTTGACGCCATGCTTCCCAAAAAGGACGGGTTATCGGTGATCCGTGCGCTGCAGGAAGCACATCTGAAAAAGATGCCTTCTGTGTTCATGGTTTCATCCTTTTCCAGTGAGCGCATGATGGCGGAAGCCATGGCGCTCAAAGTAAGCTATTTTACCATTAAGCCTTGCGATCTGGCCGATTTGGCAAGGCGCATTGCCGCCCACAATACCGTGATGCCGGTTTTCAGCGATCCGGGGAAAAATCTGCCTCCTGAGGTGGAACTGGAGATGCGGGTCACCAACATTATTCATGACATCGGCGTTCCCGCCCACATCAAGGGCTATCAATACCTGCGGGAAGCTATCATCATGACGGTAAAGGATATGGACATCATCAATGCCATCACAAAAGTGCTTTATCCTACCGTGGCAAAGCGGTACAAAACTACCAGCTCCCGGGTAGAGCGAGCCATCCGACACGCCATCGAGGTTGCCTGGGACAGGGGAGATGTAGAGGTGCTCAACGGCTTTTTCGGATACACCGTTTCCAATGTAAAGGGCAAGCCTACCAATTCCGAGTTCATTTCCATGATTGCAGACCGCATCCGACTGGAGCAGAAAGCGGGCTAATGACGGATGTTTTGGGCACTGTATCACGCTTTTTCGGCGGGTACAGTGCCATTTTTTTCGCTTCCTCTTGTGCTTTTCCAAATAATGGGCTATAATAGAAAAAAGTGCGCAGGAGGGGCTTATGTATCACATCGGCCAGCATGTAACGCACCCCATGCATGGTGCGGGAACCATCAGCGGAATGATCGAGCAGCGTCCGGACGGTCATGCCAAAATGTATTATGTCCTGACACTGATGAAAGGCGGTCTGCAGCTGTATATTCCGTGTGACGGCTGTGAAAAGGCCGGTCTTCGGCCGGTTATCACCCGGCAGGAGGCGGAGAGGCTCCTGCAATCTTTTGCCGCACTGGAAACCGAAGAGGAGGGAAACTGGAATCAGCGCTATCGGGATAATATGGAGCGTCTGAGAAGCGGTCAGCCCCAGCAAGTTGCTGTGGTGATCAAAAGCCTGCTTCGGCGGGAAACGCAAAAACATCTGTCCACCGGCGAGCGAAAGATGTTGAATACTGCGCTGCAGATTTTTACTACCGAGTTGGCACTGGTTTTAGAACAGGATATTTCTGAAGTTGAAGCTTATGTGCGTTCGGCAATGAAATAACAACATACTATCCACCGCCGGGCGTGTCCCGGTGGTGTTTTTTCAGGAGGAATACCATGTTGTTTGGAAAGAAAAAGAAGCAACCGCCCTTTGTGACGGCGATCATTCCGGCTGCCGGCTCCTCCCGGCGAATGGGCGGCGGTAACAAGCTGTTGATGGAGCTGGACGGCGTGCCTGTTTTAGGTCGCACACTTCTGGCGCTGGAGGCCTGTGAGATCATTCGTGAGATCATTGTTGCGGCATCCGAAGAGAATATTGTCGCTTATGCGGAACTGGGAAAGGCACTGGGTATTACCAAATTGACCAAGGTGGTCAAGGGCGGTGCCACCCGTCAGGAAAGCGTTTATCGCGCCGCACTGGAGGCTTCGGCTGAGGCAAAATATCTGGCGGTTCACGATGGTGCTCGGCCGCTGGTGACACCGGAAGTGGTTCAGAAAGCCTGTGAAGGTGCATTCCTTCACACCTGTGCTGCTGCAGCTGTTCCGGTTCATGATACCATCAAAAAAGTGCAGAAGGACGGCCACATCGAGTGCACCGTTGACCGGGAGGAACTCCGCGCCATGCAGACCCCGCAGGCAGCCGACAAAGCGCTGCTGATGGCTGCGCTGCAAAGTGCCATTGAAGCCGGTGTAACAGTCACCGACGAGTGCGCCGCGCTGGAGCGAATGGGTGCGCGTCCGGTGATTACGGAGGGTTCTTTTGAAAACATCAAGATCACAACACCTGCCGATCTGATCTACGGGCAGGCGATTCTGGAAGGGAGAGGACTGGTATGATCCGTGTAGGTTACGGATACGATGTGCACCGGCTGGCAGAGGGGCGAAAACTGATTCTGGGCGGTGTGGACATCCCCTTTGAAAAGGGGCTTTTGGGACACAGTGATGCCGACGTGCTGCTGCATGCCATTACCGATGCACTGTTCGGTGCTGCAGCGCTGGGGG
>CAZVRM010000198.1:0-3651 GCA_964629605.1 uncultured Oscillospiraceae bacterium | reverse complement strand
TCTGTGCATTATTTCTCTGTATCCGCTGATTTTTTCTCAATATGGTGATGTATATTTGCTGACCTCCTATGGCAGCTTGATTGCCTACTTTATTATGGGAGCAGCATTGATTGCCATTGGCGTATTCGTGTCCTCTCTGACCGAGAACCAAGGCTTTGCCGCAGGAATCGGTATTGCGGCAATCCTGCTGAACTATTTCAGTGTTAGTCTTGCGGAATATGTTTCTTCCACCGCTTTCGGCACGGTAATTGCCATCTTTGTGTTTGCATTACTTCTGGCCTGGGTGGTACACCGACTGACCAGAAACGAAACCCTGTGCTATATTGTGGGGCTGGGCATCATGGCTGTGACGGTAGTGACCTACTATATTGACTCCACTGTTTTTGAGGGTCTGCTGCCTGACATTATGAGGACACTGTCCCTGTTTGAACGCTTTGAGACCATCGTCAACGGCGTATTTGACATGACAGCGATCGTTTACTTCCTGTCTGTCATCGTGTTCTTCCTGTTCCTGTCGGTACAGTCTCTTGAGAAACGGAGGTACAACTGATGAAAACGAAAAACAAAGCACAGGGCAATCAGTTGGCTCTCAAGGGTGGCTCCTATTCTTTGATCGTTACTGCGGTTGTGCTTGCCATCCTAATTGTAGTTAATATCTTCGCTTCCATACTTCCCACAACACTGACAAAATTCGATATCAGCTCCAGTAAACTATACTCGATTACCAGTAACACTAAGGCCGTGGTCAACAATCTTCAGCAGGATGTGACCATCTATTGGGTGGTGCAGGCTGATATGGAAGATTCCATCATTGAAAACCTGCTGGGCAAATATGAGAGCCTTTCTTCCCACATCGAAGTGGTCAAGAAAAATCCTGATGTATTTCCTACCTTTACGGAGCAGTATACAGAAGAGGATGTTCCCAACAACTCTTTGATCGTGGAATCCACCGAGCGCTACCGCTATATCAGCTATAATGACATTTACGAGTCTGAATTTGACTACTACTCCTACACCTATGTTACTTCTGGATTCGACGGTGAGGGCGCTATCACGTCTGCCATAGACTATGTGGTAACGGAGGACCTTCCCCAGCTTTATGTATTGGAAGGCCATGGTGAAGCAGAGCTTCCCGCAACCTTTGCCGAGTCCATCGAAAAGGAAAATATCGAAGTCAACTCCCTGTCCCTTTTGACTGTGGACGAGATCCCCGAGGAAGCCGATGCCATCGTGATCTACGCGCCCGAAAGTGACATTTCCGAAGAAGAGGCCGATATGCTGAACGATTATGTATCCGATGGCGGCAAGCTGTTGGTGATGGCAGGCCCGGTGGAAGGTGCTGTGCTGACAAATCTGAATAGTGTCCTTTCTTACTACGGCGTGGAAGTGCAGGAAGGAATCGTGATTGAGGGTGATCGCAATTATTATGCTTTCGGCTATCCTTATATCCTGATGCCCGACATGGCAAGTTCCGACATCACCGATACACTGATTGCCGAGAATTATTATCCCATCCTGCCTCTGGCACAGGGGTTGTCCGTCGGTGTTACAACAAACTGCACGGTAACGGAGCTCATGACCACCTCTTATGATGCCTTCAGCAAGGTTGCCGGATTTGAACTGGATACCTACGAATATGAGGATGGTGATATTTATGGTCCCTTCACACTTGCTGTTTCCGTTGAAACGACAGGTAACGGACAAGTGATCTGGTTTTCTGCCTCTGATTTCCTGGATGATATGTATAACGCCTATTCCTCCGGTGCAAACGTGGACCTGGCTATGAACGCCCTCAGTTCCCTCATTGGCGAGCGTGAAGCTATTGCTATCCGCAGCAAGAGCCTGAACTACAACTACCTGACCATCAGTGCCTCCACTGCTTCCACCCTGAAAACTCTGATGATCGGTGTATTCCCCATTGTGTATCTGGGCATCGGCATCTTTGTGATCGTGAGAAAGAGAGGTAAGCAGAATGAAACGGTCTAAGAAACTGATCGCATTGGTTGCCATTCTGGTTGTAGCCTGCATTGCGACCTTTGCTCTGACGCAGTACGAGGAAAAACAGGAAGAAATCAAGAACAGTGATGCCATTATTCTGGAAATTCCCACCGATACGGTAGAGTCCCTTTCCTGGGAATATACAGAGGATGGGCTTGGTTTCCACAAAGACGAAACTGGCTGGCTTTATGATGATGACGAGGCATTCCCTGTAAGTGAGGATAAAATCAACGACATCCTTTCCAATTTCGAGGCTTTTGGGGTGTCCTTTATCATCGAGAACGTTGAGGATTACAGTCAGTACGGTTTGGATGACCCCGAGTGCACGATTCATCTGACTGCCGCTGAGCAGACTTATGACATCAAGCTGGGTGCGTTCAGCAAGATGGACGAACAGCGCTATGTGGACATTGGCGACGGCAATGTATACCTTGTCAGCAATGACCCTGTGGATTATCTGGAAACCGCGCTGTCCGGTATGATCGAGCACGACGATACCACTGGCTTTGAAAATGTGGTGGATATTACATTCAGCGGCAGCGAGAATTACACCATCGTTAAGACGGAGGACAGTCCAAACACCTATAATTCTGACGATGTATACTTTGCCCAGCTTGACGGCAAGGAACTTCCGCTGGACACCGATGATGTCATCGACTATTTGAACACCATTGCTACTCTGGATCTTCTGGACTATGTGACCTACAACGCCACTGCGGAAGAACTGGCAAGCTATGGTCTGGATGATCCTGAACTGACCGTGACTGTAAACCACACCTACACAGGCGAGGATAATAATGAGGTGTCCGACTCCTGCGTGGTGCACATCGGGCGAAACGTTGAAGAACTGGCAGCATACGAAGAAGCAAAAGCGGCAGAAAAGACGTTGCCCAATGTGACCCAGTATGTTCGTATCGCAGACTCTCAGATCATATATGAGCTGAAGGATAGTGCTTATAACACTTTATCCGGTGTTACCTATGACGATTTGCGCCACCGTGAGGTCATTTGGGCCGACTTTGATACCGTCACTCAGATCGACATTACGTTGGAGGGTGAAAACCACACCCTCACCTCCACTCTGGAGGAGGACGAAGATGCTGAGCGGGTCTGGTACTACGGCGAGGAAGAACTGGATATAGCTGACCTCCAGAGTGCTTTGGAGAGTCTGTCCGCTGACAGCTTCACTGATGAAACTCCTTCTGAAAAAGAGGAGATCAGCCTTACTGTCTATCTGGACAACGAAAACTTCCCCGAGGTGAAGATCCAGCTGTACCGCTATGATGGAAGCCAGTGTCTGGCTGTTGTGGATGGTGAGACTGTTTCCATGGTTGACCGCAGCGATGTTATGGAACTGGTTGAAGTGGTCCAATCTATCGTTCTGAACAAGGCCCAATCCAACGAGACCTAAACATAATTAAGACAAGTGCCTCCCGGCGCAAAGCCGGGAGGCACTTGCAATACTTTGGTATATGGATACATCAAAAATTGAATTTCATTTTTTCCTTGTGGTATTTGTGGAAATGGCATTGTTAGCCACAATCATTGCTACTATTCGAGCAAGAAGAAAATTACCACGAAAAAAATATCGCGTACTGATGGCCTTGGAGGTATTTGCGTTCTGGATGATTGGATCGCTGCTGTTGGCCATTG
>CAZVRM010000197.1:0-3654 GCA_964629605.1 uncultured Oscillospiraceae bacterium | reverse complement strand
CAGACCGTCGGCATACTCCTGTTCACCGTCCTGCAGCTCTTTCAGCGCATCAGCCAGCTCCTGCTCGCCCTCGGCGGTTTTGTCGGCCAGCTCCTGCTTGGCTTCGTCCAGTTCCTCTTGTGCATCCTTGCGAAGCCGGTCGGCGCGGACGTGCTTTTGGCTTTCCGCCAGAGCTTCGACGGCCTGCTGCACAGGCGCGACCAGATCTTCATAGGCCTGGGTGAAGGCTTCGGCCTTGTGTCCGCCTTCCACTACGGCGTAAATATCGGTGTAATAATCGGTGTCGATCACGTCATCCTGCACATAGACGATGGCGCCAACCGTGCCGTTACCCAGTGTGGTACTGCCCCGCTGCATCATGGAAACATAGGTGCCACTGGCAACCATGCCCACGATGGTGAATTGCTGCTGGGTGAAGGGCTCTTCGGGAGCCTCGTCATCGGTGGGGTCGTCATCCTCCGGCGGCAGCAGGGTCAGCTGCTGGCCGATCTCCAGGGCGCCCTGGTACAGCTCATCGCCTTCCTCCACCACGCACTCATTGGGGGACTGGGGCCAACGGCCAGCCACCAGCTTGCTGCGGTTCATCAGGGCGCGATCCTGCCCCTCCCAGGCGGTGACGGCATGGAACCGACCCACCAGCGTGTCGCCGGTGACCAACGCCAGCTCCCGATCCAGGGATTTGGCAGCCATGACGGCCTCCACGCCTTCTACTGCAGCAATGGCCTGCAAATCGGCCTCTTCCAGACCCAGATTGCCTGCGATGCGCAGGTCGTACAGGTTGGTTTCGTGATACAGCTCGCTGATCGTATGGCGCATATCGGGGGTGGTAGCCAGCAAACCGGCCAAAAAGCCCGTGCCCAGCGCTACGATGAGAAAAATCGCCAGAAACCGGCTGAAGCTGCCCCGAATGGCGCGGAAACACTCCTTGAAAAACGTACCCTTTACCATTCGATCAGCTCCACGGGGGTGGGGGAGGGATTGACCTCATTGCCCACGATCTGACCGCTCTTCACCCGGATGACCCGGTCGGCCATGGCGGTGAGGGCGGTGTTATGGGTGATGACGATGACGGTTTTTCCGGTCTGGCGGCAGGTATCCTGCAGCAGCTTGAGGATGCTCTTGCCGGTGACGTAGTCCAGCGCGCCGGTGGGCTCGTCACACAGCAGCAGCTTGGGGTTTTTGGCAAGTGCCCGGGCGATGGCAACCCGCTGCTGCTCGCCGCCCGACAGCTGGGCAGGGAAGTTGTCCAGCCGGTGTCCCAGTCCCACCTGCTCCAGGGTTTTGCGGGGATCCAGCGGGTCTTTGCAGATCTCGGAGGCCAGCTCCACATTTTCCACCGCCGTCAGGTTTTGCACCAGATTGTAGAACTGGAACACAAAGCCCACATCATGTCGGCGGTATTCGGTGAGGCGGCGGGGATGGAAGGCCGAAACCTCCTGCCCGTCCAGAAAAATGGTGCCCGAGGTACAGCCGTCCATACCGCCCAGCATATTCAAAATGGTGGTCTTGCCTGCGCCGGAGGAACCAACGATCACGCAGAATTCGCCCTTTTCAATGGAAAAAGACACGCCGTTGACGGCATAGATCTCCTGCTCGCCTACAGTGTATTTTTTGATAACGTCCTTGAATTCGATAAAACTCATGGTGAAGATCACCTCTGATACAGTTTCGTATCTTTTATCATATCATAAACTGTCAAAAAAAGTATAAACCTTTTGTAAAAAGAAAAAGACCGCCCATAAGAGGCGGTCTTTTGGTAGGTAAATCAGATGGCTTCCAGCAGCTTGTTGACGTTTTCCTCGGTGGTGGCCCAGCTGGTGCAGAAGCGCACATAGCGGTGGTTTTCGTCGGCGGGGCCGTAATCGTCAAAGGAGAAGTCACCCTTCAGACGCTCGATCTGCTCATAGGACAAAATGGGGAACTGCTGGTTGGTGGCGCTTTCGCACATGAAGGCGTAGCCCTTGTCCTCAAAGCCCTTCTTGATCTTTTTTGCCAGATCGATGGCGTGCTGGCTCAACTTGAAATACAGATCGTCGGTGAACAAAACGTCGAACTGGATTCCCAGCAGACGGCCTTTTGCCAGCAGACCGCCACGCTGCTTGATGAGGGAGCGGAAGCTGTCGATGAAATTGGGGTCGGGGATGACCACCGCTTCGCCGAACAGAGCGCCCTGCTTGGTGCCGCCGATGTAGAACACGTCACACAGACGGGCGATGTCGGGCAGGGTCAGGTCACAGCCGTCGGCTGCCAGGGCGTAGCCCAGACGAGCGCCGTCCAGGAACAGGGGCAGCTTGTACTTTTTGCACACGGCAGAGATGGCTTCCAGCTCGGCCTTGGTATACAACGTGCCGGTCTCGGTGGACTGGGAAACATACACCATGCCGGGCTTGACGATGTGCTCCCAGGAGAAATCATTCTTCCAGCTGAGATAGGCATCCTCGATGGCTTTTGGGGTCAGCTTGCCGTCCTCTCCGGGGATGGCGATGACCTTGTGGCCGGTGCCTTCAATGGCGTTGACCTCATGGCAGTTGATATGGCCGGTGGCAACGCTCAGCACGCCCTCATGGGGGCGCAGGATGGAATAGATCACCGTGGTATTGGTCTGGGTGCCGCCCACCAGAAAATGCACGGCGGCGTTGGGGGTCTGGCAGACCTTGCGGATTTTTTCGGCAGCAGCGGCGCAGTAAGGATCTTCACCGTAGCCGATGGTCTGATCCATGTTGGTCTCCACCAGCTTCTGCAGGATGGCGGGATGGGCGCCCTCCAGATAGTCACAGTCAAAACGGATCATAAAAACATGACCTCCTTGGTAATGGATGATATGTCAACCACATTGTACTGGAAAAACCCTGCAAATACAAGTGGCCTTTTGGCGGAAAGGGTGCTATAATGAAGAAAAACTGCCGAGGGGAGCACGTTCATGACCAGAAATCATCAAATTTATATCGCCACTATATCCGAAGGCTGCTGTGAAGCGGCAAAACGATACGGACTGGGGCTGGAATGTGACACCTTCTGCACGGCGGTCAATCTGTCCGATCCCGCGGCGGTGGCGGAAGCAGAGGCCGTTATGGCACAGGCGGAGCACAAGGTGCTCCATGCCCCCTTCAACGAGCTGTGTCCTGCCGCCATTGACCCGGAAGTGGTGCTGCTGACTCGGCGGCGCTATGAGCAGGCCTGGCGTATGGCGCAAAAGCTGGGCATTCACCGGGTGGTGGTGCACTCCGGCTATGTACCGCTGGTGTACTTTCCCATATGGTTTGTGGAGAAATCGGTGGAGTTCTGGAAGGAATTTTTGAAAGACAAGCCGGAAAACTGCGAATTTCTGCTGGAAAATGTACTGGAAGGGGAACCCGATATGACGGCCTCTATTGTGGAGGCGGTGGATGATCCACGGTTGAAGCTGTGTCTGGACATCGGCCACGCCAATTCTGAGGTGTCGGACATCCCGGTGGAAACCTGGGTGCGCCGCTGGGCGCCCCGGCTGGGACACGTACACATCCACAACAACGAGGGTGGCTGGGATCTGCACGACCATCTGGATTGTGGCACCATTCCCATGGCAGAAACGCTGAAGCTGCTGGCAGAACTGGCGCCCGAGGCCACCTGGACACTGGAAACACTGGAAGCCGCGCCCTCCTGCCGCTGGCTGGC
>CAZVRM010000196.1:0-3655 GCA_964629605.1 uncultured Oscillospiraceae bacterium | reverse complement strand
GGAGGCCACCTGCGGCGACCAGAACAACCCCGACCTGTACGGCAAAAAAATGCGGGGCAAGGCGCTCTGCCTGCCCCAGACCATTGGCTCCACCACCGGCGGACTGGTGCTGTACTGTGCCTGCTCCATGGAGCGGCAGCCCGCCTGTATGCTGTTCTCCAAGCCCATCGACTCGCTGGCCGCTGCCGGAGCGGTGCTGGCCGATGTATGGCTGGACAACGTGCAGATGCCGGTCATCGACTGTCTGGGCGAGGATTTTTTGTCCTATGTCAAGGACGGCATGACCATCACCGTAGGGGAAAACGGTCTGGTGACCGTGGCATAACATGGGCGATTTTTCCACCATTGACCCCAATTTTCGGGTAGAAAGCACCTTTGAACAGGACGGTTTGGCCTTTTTCGATGCGAACAAGCCGCCCTTTTCGCTCCATGGTCTGCGGTATGAAGAGGGCTGTTTCCGCCGCCTGCCCCGCACGGTGGCAGAAAGCGTGTCGGAGGAAGTTGCCCTTTTGAGCCTGCACACCGCAGGCGGGCGGGTGCGCTTCTGCACCGACAGCCCGGTGGTTGCCATCCGCGCCGAAATGCACGCCATTGAAAAAATGCCCCATTTTGCCCTGACCGGCAGCGGCGGCTTTGATTTGTTTGAAAAGGATCAATATTTAGCCACCTTTATCCCGCCCTTTGGCTTTGAAACCGGCTTTTCCTCCCGAAAAGCACTGGATGGGCGCAATTTTCGGGAGCTGACGGTGCATTTTCCTCTATACAGCGGGGTAAAAAACCTGTATATTGGTATTGTTAAGGATTCTACACTGACGGCAGCGCCCGCTTATGACCAGCCGCCGGTGGTCTTTTACGGCAGCTCCATTACCCAGGGCGGCTGCGCCTCCAAACCGGGCTGCGCCTTCCCTGCCATGGTGTCCCAGATGTTGGGCTGCGACCACTGGAATCTGGGCTTTTCGGGCAGCTGCAAAGGCGAGCAGGCTATGGCAGACTATCTGGCAGGCCTGCCCATGCGCGCTTTTGTCTGCGGCTATGACCACAACGCCCCCACCCTGACCCATCTGGAAAAGACCCATCCGCCGCTGGTGCGTGCGGTGCGGGACGCCCATCCCAGCATTCCCATTGTGTTGCTCAACCGCCCCAAAGCAATGCTGAACGAAGAAGAACAGGCGCGCCTGCAGGTCATCCGCACTGCCTGCGACGCTGTGGGCGGCACTCTTGTCACCGGGGATACCCTGATTCCCCGAGAAATCACCTCCTGGGCTACCGTGGACGGCGTACACCCCAACGATCTTGGCTTCTACCATATGGCAACGGCGATCGCCAAGGCCTTATCTTCCAAACGGAAAGGATAAATCTCTCATGTCTTCCAAAAAACCTGTGAAAAAACAGCCCCGCAAGCAAGTCAGCTCCTGGGTCATCTTTTTCATTTCCCTTGCCATCATCGTGGCGCTGGTAGCCGTCATCAAGTTTACCGGAAAGCCCAAGGCCGTGGTGCCCGACCAGCCCACCGTCTTTACCCCCACCCATCGGGCAGAAATCATCATAGAGGAATACGGCACCATCCAGCTGGAGCTGGACGGCAACGCCGCCCCCATTACGGTAGCCAACTTTGAAGAGCTGGCAAACAGCGGATTCTACGACGGCCTGACCTTCCACCGGATCATCGAGGGCTTCATGATGCAGGGCGGTGACCCGCTGGGCAACGGCTACGGCGACAGCGGCAAGTCCATCAAGGGCGAGTTCGTCAACAACGGCGTACCCAATACCCTGTCCCACACCCGGGGCGCCATCTCCATGGCTCGCAGCGCAAAGTACGACAGCGCCAGCTGCCAGTTTTTCATCGTCCATGAAGATGCCAGCCAGCATCTGGACGGAGACTACGCCGTGTTCGGCTATGTGACCGAGGGCATGGACATCGTGGACAAGATCTGTGCCGAGGCCACCCCCATCGACAACAACGGTCTCATCATGGCCGAACGCCGTCCCCGCATCCAGGCCATCACGGTAACGCCTATCCAATAAGGATTTTCCTGTAAAAAAGCACCCGTTCGGGTGGAATGCTGTTCGGTTAGCGCACCACTGTCATTGCGAGGCCCGCTTTACGGGCCGTGGCAATCCGTTTCTCCTTCATAAGATGCGGATTCCCACGCAAAAAGCCACCCATTTGGGCGGCTTTTTGCTCGGAATGACATAAATTGTGCTGTGTTTTCTTAACCGAACAGCATTGCGTTCGGGTGCTTTTTCTTTTCTTTTGTGGTATAATGGTAAAACTACCCCCGAAAGGAGCAAATCATGTCTTACGCAGCTATCATTGCCAAAGAATTCAACGTCCGTGAGGACTATGTTGCCAATATCATCGCCCTGCTGGATGAGGGAAATACCATCCCCTTCATCGCCCGCTACCGCAAGGAAATGCACGGCGCCATGGATGACCAGCTGATCCGCCAGATCGCCGACAAGCTGGAATATCTCCGCAATCTGGACGCCCGAAGAGAGGAAGTCCGCAAGCTCATCGACGCACAGGGCAACCTGTCGGAAGAGGTGTCTGCGGCGCTGGACAAGGCCGCCACGCTGGCCGAGATCGACGATATTTATCGCCCCTTCCGCCCCAAGCGCAAGACCCGCGCTTCGGTTGCCCGGGAAAAGGGTCTGGAGCCGCTGGCACAGGCGCTTTTGCTGAACCAGAAGCTGGGCAAGTCCCCTGCAGAGCTGGCACAGGCCTTTATCGACGCCGAAAAGGGCGTGGAGGATGCTGAGGCCGCCCTGCAGGGCGCCAAGGACATCATCGCCGAAGAGGTTTCCGACAACGCCGAGGTGCGCAAGCGGGTGCGCAATCTGGTGCGCATCCACGGCAGCATCCAGTCCGTCCGCGCCAAAGAGGACGAAGAGGCCGAAAACAGCGTTTACGCCACCTATTACGACTTCGCCCAGCCGGTGGACAAGCTGCAGGGTCACCGGGTGCTGGCTTTGAACCGGGGCGAAAAAGAGGGCTTTTTGAAGGTGGACATTCAGGCCGACCCCAGCCGCCCGCTCAATGTCATCCGCAGCCTGTATGTGCAGGGCAGCAACGCCTGTTCGGTGCTGGTACAGGAAGCCTGTGAGGATGCCTATTCCCGTTTGATTTATCCCTCCATCGAGCGGGAAATCCGCGCCGAGCTGACCGAAAAGGCCAGTGAGGATGCCATCAAGCTGTTCGGTGTCAACCTGCGCCAGTTGCTGATGGCGCCCCCCGTCAAGGGCAAGGTTGCCATCGGTCTGGACCCCGGCTACCGCACCGGCTGCAAGGTTGCCGTTGTGGATCAGACCGGCAAGGTGCTGGACACCGCCGTGATCTATCCCACCCATGGCGAAGGTCAGGAAAAGCGCTCCGCCCAGACTCTGAAAGACAAAATCATCAAATGGGGCGTGGACATCATCGCCATCGGCAACGGCACGGCCTCCAAGGAGACCGAGCTGTTCTGTACCAAGGTGCTGCGGGAGATCAATCGCAAGGTCAGCTATATGGTGGTGTCAGAGGCCGGCGCTTCGGTGTACTCGGCCTCCAAGCTGGCCGCCGAAGAAATGCCCGACTTCGACCTGACCCTCCGCTCTGCCGTGTCCATCGCCCGGCGGCTGCAGGATCCGCTGGCAGAATTGGTAAAGATCGATCCCA
>CAZVRM010000195.1:0-3673 GCA_964629605.1 uncultured Oscillospiraceae bacterium | reverse complement strand
CTATGAAACCATGCGCCGTGCGGCGGAGGAGGCAGGACTATGAAACTCAATGAAAACTTCGTGCTGCGGCAAGTGGCAGACACCTGGGTGGTGCTCCCGGTGGGACAGGCCAGCGTGGATTTTAACGGTATGCTGACCCTGAACGAACCGGGTGCCCTCCTGTGGAAGACGCTGGAGCAGGGCGGTGACCGGGAAAGTCTGGCCGAGGCTCTGCTTGCAGAGTATGAGGTGGATCGCGCCACAGCGTTGAACGATGTGGACGAGTTCCTTGCCAAACTCAATGACATTGGCTGTCTGGCATAACGCCTAAAGCCAATGAAAAACGCGGCGTTTACGCCGCGTGAGGGGTCGATGCCTGTCGGCCTCTCACGGAGCGTAAAACAAGCAATGAGAACCAAAGGAGGCAATTATGAAAAAACGTTTGATGGCCATGTTTTTGGCGTTGACTGTTCTGCTGTCGGTTACCTGTGTCGCAGCCTATTCCAAGGAGGAAAAGACTGCTGACGCGTTGAATGAGCTGGGTTTTTTTTTGGGAACCGGCACCGGTTATGAACTGGAAAACAAGCTGACCCGTGTCCAGGGCGTTACCCTGCTGGTGCGCATGATGGGCAAGGAAGCCGCCGCCGAAGAGGGGATGTTTGCCATTCCCTTCACCGATGTGGATGCCTGGGCAAAGGGCTATGTGGGCTATGCCTACACCAACAAGATCACCAACGGCATGAGCGCCACCACCTTTGGTTCCGGCGTGGAGCTGAGCGACTATATGTTCCTGACGCTGGTGCTGCGTGCGTTGGGTTATTTCGACAGCGGCGAGACGCCTGCCTTTGTTTGGAATAATCCTTATGCACTGGCAAAGGAAGTTGGTCTGATCGAGCAGGCTGTGGCCGACAACGATTTCACCCGCGGTGACGCGGTGTTGGTGTTCTGGAACGCTATGCAGGCGAAATTAGCAGGCACCGAAAAGACGCTGGCAGAAAGCCTGATCGAGAACGACATTTTTACTGCCGAGGAGTTTGAGGCCGCCGAGAAGATCCAGAAGGACGGCCGCAAGGAAAATGGAGGAAAACCCGCCCAGCTGCCCTCCAATGGTGACAGCAGCGATTCCGGCAATGCAGGTTCGGATAACAGCGGCAGCGGCTCCAATACGGACGGCACACAGCAGCCCGAGAATCCTGTCACACCGCCCGCAGACGGCAATACATCCGATTCCGACGAGATGACCTATGAGAAGTACAATGCCATGAGCGGCGACGAGCAGCAGAAGTTTTTCAGCTCCTTCGCCAATCCTGCAGATTTCTTTACCTGGTATAACGCAGCCAAAGCCGAGTATGAAGCAAGCCAGAACCGCATCGAGATCGGCGAAGGCGGCTCCATCGATCTGGGTGAGATCCTGAACGGCACGAATTGAGCTTTACAGTGGCGGTTTTAGGGGATAGCGGAAGGTCCTATAGGAGCATTTCCAAGGCAAGCACACAACATCTCCATCGCCGAACGGGATATACTCATAGCCTATAGTAGTAATATATTGCGGTCAGCAGCATTGCGCTGCTGACCGTTTTTTGTTGAGAAAATATATGGAAAAGGAAATAAAAAGGTGATTAGAAGTTGAATTTCCGGGCGTATGGTGGTAAGATATTTATAAATATTTAATATAGTGGCGGAGTGTACCCTGTGCAATTCTTGCTGTTTTATCATGTGATAACACAAAATAACATGGTGTGTTGAAAGCTGCTTTGTGAAGTGCTTCACAGGATAATACTCTTGTAATGGGAATAGATTGCGGAGTCTGAAAAGCAGTAAAAGAAAAGTCGGTTTCATAAATAGAGCATGAAAGTGAGACGTCAATGAAGAAAAGAATTCCCTTGGCAACGCCGACCATGCACGGCGAGGAAATGGAATATATAAAAGAAGCCTTTGAACGAAACTGGATCGCGCCGCTGGGTTTTAACTGTGATGGTTTTGAGACAGAAATGGCGCAATATCTGGATAGGGGAAAAAGTCAGGCCTTGGCGCTGGCATCCGGCACTGCCGCGCTGCACCTTGCGCTGAAGCTTGCGGGAATCAAACCCGGAGATACCGTGTTTTGCACCGATATGACCTTCGTTGCTACCGTTAACCCGATTCTGTATGAGGGTGGTGTTCCGGTGTTTATTGACTCGGAATATGAGACCTGGAACATGGATCCGGCAGCGCTGGAAAAGGCCTTTGAAAAGTATCCCGACACAAAAATCGTCATGCTGGCAGAGCTTTATGGTACACCGGCAAAAACGGATGAAATCTTAGAGATTTGTCGTAAACACAACGCGATCTTGATTGAAGATGCTGCGGAAGCACTGGCGGCGACCTATAAAGGCCAAAAATGTGGAACCTTCGGTACATATAATGCCATCAGCTTTAACGGTAATAAGCTGATCACCACCTCCGGGGGAGGCATGCTGCTGTGCGAAGACAAGGCGGCAAGGGATAAAGCCCTCTTCTGGGCCACACAGGCCCGTGAGCCGGCTCCCTGGTATCAGCATGAGGAAATCGGCTATAACTACCGTATGTCCAATGTGGTGGCCGGTATCGGCCGCGGCCAGCTCAAGCATGTGGAAGAGCACCGCGACCGGAAGGAGGCTATCTACCGCAGATATGAAGATGGGTTTAAGGGTCTGCCCCTGACCATGAACCCCTATATGGCGGAAACCAAGCCCAACTTCTGGCTCAGCTGTATGCTGATCGACGAGGGCTGCAAGATCGACCCCATGGAGGTCATGGGTGTGCTGAACGAGCATAACGTCGAGTCCCGCCCCATCTGGAAGCCCATGCATATGCAGCCGGTCTTTGCTGGGCGTGATATTGTTTCGGCATCGGACACACCGGTGAATGAGGATATTTTTGCACGCGGCCTCTGTTTACCCAGCGACATCAAGATGACCGCCGGTGAGCAGGATTATGTAATTGAAGTGATCTGCGGCTGCTTCGAACAGCAGTAACAGGAAAAGTATGGAGTGGATTTTGTTATGAGAAAATCAACGAACGATGCAAATGAAATGATCGAGATCGACCTGCAGAAATTGTTTCTTCGATGGTTGGAGAAATGGTGGATTATTCTGCTTTGTGCTTTTATCTTTGCCTGCGCAGGCCTGCTTTATACAAAGCAGTTTGTCACTCCCATATACAGGGCCAATGTCATGGTCTATGTCAATAACATCCGTGCCGGCAATCAGGTCGAGAGCATTTCCAGCAGCTCGCTGAGCTCATCTCAGCAGCTTGTTCAGACATATATGCGTATCATCTCCAGTGATGCCGTTCTGACCAAAGTCATTGAGGTGGCCGAAGTGGACTACACCACAAAAGAGCTGCGCAACATGATGTCCTCGGCGCAGGAGGGTGAGACCGAACTTTTCCGTGTCTATTTTGCACATGCAGATCCTGAAATGGCTGCAAAGCTGGCCAATGCCGTTGCCGAGGTCATTCCCACAGAGATGGCTGAGATTGTAGAAGGCAGCTCGACCAAGATCATCGACTTTGCACAGGTTCCGACTTATCGATATACCCCCAGCTATACAAAGAACGCTGTTCTGAGCGGTGTATTGGGTGGTTTCCTCGCTGTTGCTTGGATCACTATCGTATTCTTGCTGGATGTCCGCATTAAGGAGGCCGAGGATCTGATGCAGTATGACTATCCCAT
>CAZVRM010000194.1:0-3696 GCA_964629605.1 uncultured Oscillospiraceae bacterium | reverse complement strand
AAAATGCGTAGTAACAACGAACTGCAAGGAGTCAGCAGAGGTCATAGTACCGGGGTGAAAAACGCGGGAAGGACTAAACAATCGTAAGTCCTTAGTAAACGAAAGAGAGTATGTGAGAGTGCAGAGTGCCGATGGTCGGGAAATCGGCGAACAGGACGGTGCAGACCTGCTTGAGCGGATACTGAGCAGAGACAATCTGAACAGAGCCTACAAGCGGGTAAGAGCCAACCAGGGAGCGCCGGGAATTGATGGGATGACCGCCGTTTACGGAACCGTACGCATGGTGCTGTGAGAGGTCGGGGCTATTCAGTCCCTCCTACTCGATTGCATTGTATTTATGAGAAGATGAATTTACAAAATATTAATAAACTACCGATTGTCAATAAATAGAAAAATGATAAAATTATACAAAGAAAATGAATCATCCTTCTGGCATATTGTGCGATTTGATGATATGAGAATAAAAAAGGAGGCGTTAATATGAAAAAATCCTTATCCATTATGCTTGCTATTAGCTTGTGCTTTATGTGCATACTGGTGATTTCTCCTGCGGCTTATGCACAGGAAGCGAGAGCTATGCCCGTGCCGTTTACGTATCAAGACACGATTCGCATCTCGCCCAATTTGAACGATTTAATACCTCCCGGAACTGCTCGGATTGATATTACAATAACAGGTCAGTACGATGCACAGGGCGATCATGTATATTCTATTGAGTCTGCTGAATACCGCCTGCGAAATAGCGTTAACTTTGAAATGGACGATGTGGAAATTGAAGTGTGGACGGAACCAACAGAACGAGGCTATGTGTTCTATCAGCTTGTAGGAGCATTGACATTTTCATGGACGGATCCTGTTTTTGGATTTCAGTTCGAGAGCGTTTATTACGGCAGCCCAGTGTATAGTTTTAGAGCATATGACTATATGGGGTAATTGAGATGGTCGCATTAGCAGATCTGCTGAGTGGTTTTTGGACGGCGCTGGTGATTTTTGCGAATCTTGCCAGACTGGTTGTGATATTCGGCGGCTGTGCGCTGATCATTCGGGCGCTGAGAGGAAACAACCGTCGTTTGTAAAAGATGCTGTAAATGAAAAATAGAACGCCCTCCGGGTCATCCCGGAGGGCGAAACCTTTGCCTATACTTTTTTACAGTCCCAGTGCGGCGGCTGCCTTGGTGATGAAGTCCTGGGCGTTGGCGACGATGCCCTTGGCGCTCAGACTGCCCCGGTCGGCCAGCTTGTTGGCGGAAAAGTCGGAGGTGTCCACGCTGCAGAAATACACCGGGCGGATGGGGCCGTCGGGTCCCCAACCGGTGGGTCCGATATTGCCGATCGCGATGGCATCCTTGCCCCGTCGGTCCAGAATGGTGGTAAAATCATATTTCATGGAAAAGCATCTCCTCTAAGAAGCTTTATCGAGTCCATGATAACAGATTTTGTGTTCGGGTGTAAGAATAAGGCCATTTCAATCACAAACGTTCAAAGTGGAGACCTGTTTGACGGTTATAAATTATTCTTCGGCAAACTGATCCTTGCCCACAAAGCACAGGGGACATTCAAAATCTTCGGGAAGATCCTCAAACTTTGTGCCGGGAGCAATGCCGTGATCGGGATCGCCCAGCGCCTCATCATAAACCCAGCCGCAAACTTCGCAAACGTACTTTTTCATAAAACAATTCTCCTTGATTCTTTATCATTTTTTGACCGTCGGACAGCGCCCGTCATGGTCGGTGTTTATTTCGCTTGTTATTGTGTTTTTATCATAGAATATTTCGCCCAATCTGTATGTTGTTATTCCAACAAACGGGAGAAAATAGATTTTTTCTGCAATAATTCATTCCAAACGCAGCGCATTCAGCTGCTGGATGAGGATCTGTTCCGGTATTCCGGAACGCTTGCTCATGTCAGAGACTGTTGCGGTCTTGAGCATGATCTTGCCCAGCGGCGTATTTAGCAGCTTGAACTTCTCGTTGACCTGGGGCAGCCGTTCCTTCAGCAGGGGATAGGCCGACAGCAGATCGGCCAACTTGGTGCGCCCAGTGATATTCATGTTTTCAGCCATATGGGTTATCCTCTTCTTATACCTTTACATCGGGATGCGTTTCGCCGAACCTCTCCAGCAGCAGAGCTTTGATCTCCGCGCGGCTCTTGCCCTGCTTTTCGCCCAGCTTGATGGCCTTGTAGGCGGCAAAGAGGGGAGAGGGGCCGATCTCCGAACTGAAGTACCCGATACCCTGGTTCCAGGTCAGCAACTCGAACACATCATCCAATGCGGCGGAGTCCAGACCATGGGCATAGGCCTTGACCAGCTCTCTGGTAGCCTGCCGCATTCGGCCTGCGCCAACGGCGTTGGTGAGGGACAGGAGCAAACGGGTCTCATAGGGCAAATAGCGCTTACTGTCGTTCCAGGTCAGATCCCAAAAGTTCACAGCGATGTTGCCCAAACCCTCGTCAATGATGGGGAAATTGGTCAGCGCCGCAGGCCGCATAGGAATCTCGCCGGTGTCCTCCTTAGCATCCACCCGATAGAAATAGGCGTGGTACTCATTGTCCGAAACTGCCTCGGTGTAGTGCTCGAAGCCGAGGTTCTCCATCACTTCGTACAGGGGCAGGGGATCAAAGCTTTGGATGATCTCCAGACCGTTGTCCACGGGCAGTTCTATGGCCTGCTTTTTCAGCCCGGCAAAGAAGTTTCCTGCCACACCGCGAACGTCGATTCTCTTGAACGAATCAATCTTATTATTCCAATAAACATTAGCCATAATGACATCTCCTTTTATGATAAATCTTCTTTTAAATTTCTTTTAGGGGTTCCTTGTGATTTAAGAATACCAGAGAAGATCAAGATAGTATGTTGGAATAACAACATTTTGATGATTATTGCACATATAAGTATGTGGATGAGTACCTTGAAATGCATCATAGGACGGCATCATAAAAATCGTGCGACATACAGCAAAAAGATGCGTGCGGAACAATGCCGGAAAGCAGGCGCAGCTGTTCGGTGCAGCCCGGCCTGGCGGCCAAGGACTTTTGCGAGTTTGAGATCGCTGCAGGCAGCGTGATGCGGGGCTTCATGACGGTTCCCTGTGACCTGTATTTTACCATGGAGCGCAAGGTGCGGCGGTTTATTGAGTGTACCTTCCACATTTTCCAGGTGCGGGAGGAGAAGAGCGAGGATGCCATCGCCTTTGTCTCTCGGTTTGACTACCCGATGTTAGCCGGACGGACGATAGACTCCATGATGGATCATTCGGATCACGGCATAGAGCAAGCATAAACGTGACATCAAGAGGATTTAGAAGGGCTAATAGATCGTATGAAATCTATTTTTCCCAAGGAGGAAAGATTATGGGAAAACGAATCATCACTATGCTATGGCCTTGGCCATGGTCTTTGGCGTGATGCCGCCCTCGGCCTGACGGCAAGAGCGGCGACACCCACCTACACCGTCAGCGGTTATCCCAGCGATAACGGCACAGTCACAACCGACAAAACAACTGCCGGGGCAGGGGAGACTGTTACGCTGACGGTCACACCGGCGAATGGCTAACCAGCTGCTTGATCACACGGAACAGCGGGCTTGTCTTTTTTCCTTCTGTCTCAGCAGCCATTTTTCAGTTATCCTCTTGCTTGTTGCTGAAAATAGCGGCCATAATATCAAACACTGCTTCTACGATCAGACTGATTCCGGTG
>CAZVRM010000193.1:0-3712 GCA_964629605.1 uncultured Oscillospiraceae bacterium | reverse complement strand
CGCCTCCATCCGCGACGTGCTGCTGTTCCCCACCATGAAGCCCCTGGACTAAACACGATCTGCAAGACCTACACAATCGTGTAGGTCTTGTTTTGCAACATGAAATGAGAGGAGAAGCCCTATGCTGACCATTACCAGCCGCGAAAATCCCCAGATCAAGCAGGTCTGCGGCCTGTTGTCTGCCGCCAAAAAGCGGCGGAAGGAGGGGCTGTTTGTCTGTGAGGGCTTCACTCTGCTGGAGGAGGCGCTGCGCCGGGGTCTGCAGCCCAAGGCGGTCTATTGTCTGGACAGTCAGGCGCACCGCCTGCCCAAGCTGGACTGCCCCTGCGCTCTGGTGAACCAGTCGGTGCTGGAAAAGCTCAGTGACGTGCCCGCCCCCCAGGGCGTGGTGTTCACCCTGCCCCTGCCAGAGCCGCAAAAGACCCTTTCCGGAAGCCGGTTTCTGGCGCTGGACAGCCTGCGTGACCCGGGCAACATGGGCACCATTCTCCGCACCGCCGATGCATTTGGCCTGGATGGCGTCATCCTGCTGGGTGACTGCGTGGACGTTTACAGCCCCAAGGTGGTACGCTCTGCCATGGGCAGCCTGTTCAGCACCAAGCTGTACGCCATGACCACCGCAGAGCTGAAAAATCAGCTGGACGGTCTGGAGATCCCCCTCTATGCGGCCACGCTGGCTGCCGACAGCCGTCCGGTGACCCAACTGGATCTCAAGCGCTCCTGCGTCATCATCGGCAACGAAGCCCACGGCGTATCTGCCGAAACCATCGCCTGCTGTACCGGTTCGGTGATCGTCCCCATCCAGAGTGCCGAATCCCTCAATGCCGGTGTGGCTGCCGGCATCCTCATGTGGGAGATGCGCCGATGAAGAAGGATGCCGATCTGCAATATCTGCTGTGGATGACCGAGATTGCCGGTCTTGCACCCCAGAAGGGCGTGCGGCTGCTGGAAGTGTTCGGTTCGGCAAAGGCCGTTTGGGAGGCTTCCGACAAGCAGATCTCGGCCTGCGTCAAGCTGGACGAAGGCGAGAAAAAACGGCTGAAAAACCGCAGCCTTGCCACGCCCAATCTGATTCTGGGACGTTGCCGGTTCCAGAATATCCGCATCCTGCCCATCTGGGACGAGGACTATCCCGACCGGCTGCGGAATATCTATGATCCGCCCCTGGTGCTCTATATCCGGGGCAAATGGCCTGATTTCAACCGCCTGCCTGCCGTGGCGGTGGTGGGACAGCGAAAGGCCACTCCTTACGGCATCATCGTCACCGAGCGCATCGCCTTTCAGCTGAGCCGCGCCGGTGTGATCGTGGTGTCGGGCATGGCCGCCGGTATTGATTCCGCCGCCCACAATGGCGCCGTCAAGGGCGATACCCCAACGGTGGCGGTGTTCGGAACGGCCATCGACCAGTGTTATCCTGCCAAAAACGCCGGTCTGCTGCGGGCGATTTTGCACAGCGGCGCTGCCGTCAGCGAATATCCCCCGGGGAAAAAGACCTACGCCACCAGCTTTCCCCGCAGAAACCGCATCATCAGCGGCCTGAGTCTGGGCGTGGTGGTGGGTGAAGCCCCTGCCAAGTCGGGTTCGCTGATCACTGCCGGTCTGGCACTGGATCAAGGTCGTGACGTGTTTGCAGTCCCCGGCTCGGTGGACGCCCGATCCAGCGACGGCTGCAATGAGCTGATCGCCCGGGGCGCCAAGCTGGTGCGGGATGCAACGGACATTTTGGAGGAGTATGTGGGGCTTTACACCTTCAACCGGTGCGAGTCCGAAGAGCCTCCGGTGGGAGAAGTCACGCTCCCCAAGCCCAAACCCAAGCCTGCGGAGCCCAAACCTGCCGCAGTACGCCCCACGCTGGCTGACGTGTATCAGCCCAAGCCTGCCGCCGACCCGGTGCTGGACGCGCTGGAGGGCATCCTCTCTCTGGAGGAGCTTTGTGTCCGCTGCGGCATGGATACCTCCCAGCTGCTGAGCAAGCTGACCCTGTTGGAACTGCAGGGCAAGGTGCGCCAGCTGCCGGGACAATGCTATGAGAAAATCTGACCGATTTCTGTCGGTTTTATCGTAAATGGAGGAAAAACATGGCAAAATTGCTCATCGTGGAGTCCCCTGCCAAGGCCAAGACCATCACCAAATATCTGGGGTCGGGCTATCAGGTGAAGGCCTCCATGGGACATCTGCGCGACCTTCCCAAAAAGGAGCTGGGCGTGGATGTGGAAAATAACTTCCAGACCACCTATCTGCCCATTGACGGCAAGAGCAAGATCATCAACGATCTGAAAGAAGCCGCCGACGAGGCCGATTTCGTCTATCTGGCAACCGACCCTGACCGGGAAGGCGAAGCCATTTCCTGGCATCTGCAGCAGCTGCTGGAGTTGGATGCCCACAAGACCCAGCGCGTGACCTTTAACGAGATCACCAAGACCGCCGTTACCGAGGCCGTCAAGCATCCCCGTGACATCGACATGAATCTGGTGGACGCCCAGCAGGCACGCCGGATCTTGGATCGCATCGTGGGCTATAAGCTGAGCCCCTTCCTGTGGCGCAAGGTGCGTACCGGCCTGTCTGCCGGCCGCGTCCAGAGCGTTGTCACCCGTATGGTGGTGGATCGGGAGCGGGAGATCCGCGCCTTTGTCCCCCAGGAATACTGGAGCATCGACGTGACCCTCAACCAGGACGAAAAGGACTTCACTGCCCATTTCTTCGGCAACGAGCGGGGCAAGCAGGAGCTGCCCAACGAAGAAAGCGTGCAGAAGGTGCTGTCTGCCATCGACGGTCAGCCCTATGAGGTCAAGAGCGTCAAAAACGCCAAGAAAAAGCGTCAGCCCGCGCCCCCCTTCACCACCTCCACCCTGCAGCAGGAGGCCTCCCGCAAGCTGGGAATGACCGCACGGCGCACCATGGCGGTGGCGCAGGAGCTGTACGAAGGTGTGGAGCTGGAAGGCCTGGGTCTCACCGGTCTGATCACCTATATGCGTACCGACTCGCTGCGTATTGCCGACGAGGCGCTGGCATCTGCCCGCAGCTTTATCTCCGGTCGCTTTGGCAGCGACTTCCAGCCTGCCAAGGCGCGCACCTTCAGCACCAAAAAGAACGCCCAGGATGCCCATGAAGCCATACGTCCCGCCAATCCTCAGCTGGAGCCCGAGAATGTGCGCCGCAGCCTGACCCCCGATCAGTACAAGCTGTATAAGCTGATCTGGTCTCGCTTCATTGCCTGCCAGATGGCAGATGCCGTGCTGGACACCATGTCTGCCGACATTGGCTGCGGCGGCTGGATCTTCCGCGCCACCGGTCAGAGCGTTGCCTTCCCCGGCTTTTTGGCGCTGTATGAGGAAAGCACCGACGATTTGAATACCAATCCCGAGGAGCCGCCTCTGCCCAAGCTGCAGGCAGGCGACCGACCCGACTTCCGCAAGGTGGAGCCCAAGCAGCACTTTACCCAGCCCCCTGCACGCTATACCGAGGCCTCCCTCATCAAGGCCATGGAAGAAAAGGGCGTTGGCCGCCCCAGCACCTATGCCCCCACCATTTCGGTGGTGCTCGACCGGGAATACGTGGTGAAAGAGGGTCGCGCCCTCCGTCCCACCAATCTGGGTGAGGTGGTCACCGATCTGATGATCGACAAGTTCCAGGACATCGTGGATGTGCAGTTCACCTCCTCCATGGAGAGTAAGCTGGATCTGGTGGAATCGGGCGAGCAGGACTACCGCCA
>CAZVRM010000192.1:0-3721 GCA_964629605.1 uncultured Oscillospiraceae bacterium | reverse complement strand
AGCGTGCACTAAGCCGCGATCCATTTACCGTTCGACAACTTAAGGCATCCGTTTTCCAAAATCTTGGGATACAAAAGTCTGCCGGCGAGGTCTTTCAGCTTTCAAAAACGATAGGAGAATCTGCTCTTGGATGGACATTGCAACAAGCAGTTCCCAGTAAAGACATTTGGCTTTACATTGACGAAAGTACAGGCGATTCTCTTCTGCTTTCCGGTCTCAATTCTTATCAAAGCATCTTTCCTTTCGATATTAGACCAATCTCTCTTCTGAGTCACGATCTGAATGGTGACGCAACCGATGAAATCATTGTGATTTGCCAGGATGATACGGCTCAACGACTGTATATAATCCCAAATGACACCGGCAATTCCCTGCCCTTTGATTTCATTACCCAGGGAGATCTCAACTATTGGATGGACAGCAGCTTCGGGGAATATGCCGACAACGGTGATCTTGTGGAGATCAGCATGGACAATGCCCCTTCGGTAAGTTTGCAATTTTCCAGAACGGCACTTCTTGGTGACATGGCCGGTGGAAAATATGTCAGCGACCAAAGGGAAAATCACTACCGGAACACAGAGTTTTCCTTTGAAGATGGATCTCTTTCTGTAAAGGCGGTTCGCATTCTGCATTTTTCTTTGAAAAATCAAGATGTTTACATTCCCTGCGCGGAAATTTCTGCAAAAATCCAGTATCTTGGCAGACAGGAATCGGAACCTTTCCACTTCACCGATTTCTCTATTCGACCCCTTTCGTGACCACTTGACATTCTGCAAAAAAAGCTTACAATATGTTAAAGTATTGTTAAATCAAACTGCGGAGGGATGTCTTGTTGTCATATCTGCGTAAAATTTATATGGGGCGTTTTCTCCTCAGATGCCTTGCGTTACTGGCTGTCAGCCTGTTTCTTGTAATTGCACCGGAACAGTTTACCCCTTTGCAGCCAGGAATGTTTTTCGACAAACTGACCCTGCTGCACGTGCTCTGGATGGTTTGGGTTTTCGATATGCTGGTACAGGTCGTCCCCTCTACCAAGGCGGTCATTGCTCTCGGTTCTCAGAAGTCTTTTTTCGTACACTTTCGCAAGGCGATCTCCCCTGTTTCGGTACAGCATCTTCACGCCAAAACCGTTCAGGCTGCAAAGCGCGCTTACATCGTGTTTGCACTGTGGACTTGCTTAACGGTAGCCCTTGGCTGGCTTCATGCGAAAAACATCCTGAGTGATCTTGCAATGCTTTGGATCTCCACCTTTTTTTATGTGTGTGATCTGATCTGCGTGCTGTTCTGGTGTCCTTTCCGGCACTTTATTATGAAGAACCGGTGCTGCACCACCTGTCGTATCTTTAACTGGGATCATCTGATGATGTTTAGTCCGTTGATCTTTGTGGACGGTTTTTTTGCAAAAAGTCTTGTGACCCTCGCCGTTATCGTTTTCTTCGTTTGGGAATGGACGGCATTCCGTCATCCGGAACGCTTCTGTGAAGATACCAATCAGGCATTAAAATGCTCTGAATGTACCGATCTGCTGTGTATTAACGCCCAAAAGTTTCATAAATAGCAAAAAGCTCTCCGATTTGGAGAGCTTTATTTTTTACTTGTCATTTCCCGGATCGTGCTGCCTTTAAGGGCACGGAAACGGTATTTTTGAACAATATCCTGAATCTCAGTGTGGGTATTCTGCACCTCTGCATGGAAAATATTTGCCGGGATTCGGGTTGCGCCGTGGCCGAGAATGATCAGCTGTTCCATACCGTCGGAGGTCGCGACACGCACACGGTACTGCTTTCTCATATCGTAGGTGGCTTTTTCGATATAGGCATCTGCCGTTTCAGCCTCCTTGGTGTAGACGATATGGATATTTTTGTATTTTTCCACCGAGCCGGGATTTCCCTTGACCTTATAGGCATCAAACACCAGGATCACACCGCACTTTCGGTAGCCCTGATAGTTGCTGAGCACATCCGCAAGCGACTGCCGTGCAGCCTCAAGACTCTCGGCAGCCAGTGCCTTTAGCTCATCCCATGCAAAAATAATGTTATAGCCATCCACCAGAAGAAATTCCGGCAGCTGCGCCACCGGCGTGTGTTTAAAGGGTTTATGTTCCTCCGTTCGAACATCAACATTTCGCTGGATAAACTCTTTTCGTTTGGTTGTACCATAGGTACGCTCGTAGATTGCCTGAAGTTCTTTATCTTCCTCCAGTGTGCCCCGATAAGAGGAGGCTGCACGAACGATATTTTGGGCGGCAGGCACCTCATCCTTCACCCGGACAGCAGGGCGAAGCCCGCTTTCCAGATGCATATAGTTTTCCACCTCATACCAAGGCACCACAAATCCGGAACCATGGCCGCAGAAGACCGAATCCGCGCTGTTTTCCAAGTCACTGTCCACGTCGTATCCGATAGCATCTATCACCGGTTGCGGCTCTGTACAAACATCATAGCCCTTGGGCCAGCAGGCCAGTCGTCCCCTGCCCCGGGTATAAGCGGCAAGTTCCATCTGATAACCACGCATAGCCGCAACAGGAACCTGTCCGGTGAGAACGACTCGATCTCCGTCCTGTTCCGGACTGTTGCAGCTGCCGTTTTTTTGCTGAATATCCATCATGGCTCGACCGACACATTCCACCGGAAGCTCCATGGAAAAGGCATAATAGGGTTCCAGCAGCACGCTCTTGGCTTTGCGAAGACCATGCCGTACAGCGCGATAGGTGGCCTGTCGAAAATCGCCGCCCTCCGTGTGCTTTGCATGGGCTCTGCCGCTGAGAATGGAAATACGTAGATCGGTAATGGGCGATCCGGTCAGCACACCAAGATGCTGCTTTTCTTCCAAATGGGTCAGAATCAAACGCTGCCAGTTAAGATCCAGATCATCGGTGCTGCAGGCGGAATCCAATACCAAACCACTGCCGCGGGGGCCGGGCTGCAGCAGCAAATGCACCTCGGCATAATGCCGCAGCGGCTCAAAATGCCCAACGCCCTCCACCGGTTCGGAAATGGTCTCCTTATAGACCACATTCCCCTGTCCAAAAGCAACCTCAAGGCCAAACCGTTCCCGGATCTGCCGTTGTAGGATCTCCAGCTGGATCTCACCCATCAGCTGCACCTGTACTTCCCGCAGATGCTCGTTCCAAAGAATGTGAAGCTGGGGATCTTCCTCTTCCAGCTGTCGCAGCTTACGCATGGTTTCGGGGATGTTGCAATCCTCGGGCAGCAACATCCGATAGGTCAAAACCGGCTCAAGCACAGGCGTTTGCACCAAGGTTTCCGCACCAAGCCCCTGCCCGGGGAAGGTGCGTTCCAAACCGGTGACAGCACAGACACAGCCGGCCTCGACCTGTTCGGTCAGCTTATATTTTGCACCCGAATAAATTCGCAGCTGGTCTGCTTTTTCCGACCAAGCTCCCCCATTGTCCCGTCCGGAAAGCTGTGCTTTTACCCGCAGTGTGCCACCGGTAACTTTCAGATAGGTCAGGCGTGTTCCCTGGGTGTCCCGGGCGATTTTATAGACCCTCGCACCAAAGTCCGTGGGATATTGAGGCTTCTGCGTCAACCCGGTCAGATCCCGCAGCAACTCCTCCACACCTTCCAGTTTCAAAGCCGAGCCAAAACGGCACGGAAAGGCCTTTCTGCGGGCAATTGCCCCTGCAATAGCTGCCTTATCCAACATCCCGTCTTCTAAATATTGCTCCAAAAGATGTTCGTCGCACAGGGAAAAAGCC
>CAZVRM010000191.1:0-3727 GCA_964629605.1 uncultured Oscillospiraceae bacterium | reverse complement strand
GCCCACCAGCAGCAGACGGCAGCTCTCCGGGTCGCACTGAATATAATCGGTACTGCCGTAATAATCCGCATTGATGCCGGTTTCAGCAGTTTCGTGTCCGATCTCCAGCGGGGTGTAGGTGTAATCATCCAATGCCACCCAACCAAAATCATACCGCCAGCCGTTGTCGTTTCGGGCAATCAGCAGAATATCGCCCCAACTGCCCAGCACGTCCTGACCCATAGTGGTGACCGCCCGGGTCTCGCCGGTGTCACTGTCGTACACTCCGTAATGGGACAGCGTGGAGATGCTCTTGTCTGCCGCATAATACAGCAGCTGATGGTCGTTGAGTACCCGGACAAACTGATAGGCCATCCGGTCGTTGGCCTGCAGGGCGGGCGGTACTACCCGACCGACGGAGATGCTGCCGTCGTAGTTGTTGATCATCAGGTCACCCATGACGCTGAGATGCAGCGCCGGGTCATATTCCTCGCAGTTCTGCTGCCAAGCATCACCCAGCGTGATTTCCCAGTAATCCTGTCCGTCGTAATAGCGCAGGGCATAGGGATCGGTGTCCATCAGGATCAGCTCGTTGGTGCCGTCGTGACTGTCCACCGACAGCCGGGACAGCACGGCGTTGTTCTCCAAATCATAGACCAAAATCTCCACCTTGCCATCGCTGCCAAAGCTGCGCAGCGCGGTGATGCTTCCCTCCAGCGGCACGATACAATCCACCCCGGCAGAGCCTTCAAGGACTTCGGGCAGCCGGACTTGTGCAATCGCGCCCTCGGGTTCTTCCACCGCAGGCGTCTCAGGCACAGGCGCTTCGGGCACGGGCGGCTGGGGCTCCACGGGCGGCACGGTCTGCTCCGGCACGTCGGGTGCCGCAGGCGTTTCGGGCGTTTCCGGGACGGCAGGTGTCTCCGGCAGATTCTGCTCGGGTGGCGTCACCGGCTGGGGCTGCACCGGCGTCTGCTGCTCCTGCTGGACAGGGGGATCATCCTGCACAGGAGTATCCACCGGCTTTTTATTGCAGCCACAGGCCAAAAGCAGCGCCAAAATCATCCATAAAACGGTATATTTCTTCACAAAACCATCCTCCTTTTACAGATAACGGATTGCCACAGTCTGCTCTGCAGTCCTTGCAATGACAAAACTTTAATATTGTACCCGATACAGCCAGTCGGTATCGGTCTTCCACTGGCGGAGATTGACCACCAGCGTATCCTCGCCCACCAGCTGCAGTTCGGGATGTCCGGCCACCAGCTGCGCGGGGATGTCCCAGCGGAACAGTTCTGTACCGCTGAGGGTATCGTAAAGCCGCACGGCAGTGGTATTATTTTCCCCTTCCTCCAGCACGGCCACCCGGCTGAGATCGCCGTTGGTCACCACCTGCATGGCGGCATTTTCCTCCTCCCGGTAGACCGGGAGCACCTTGCGCATGGTCAGATCGTTCAGATCTGCCAGCGTCAGATTCCAGTAGCCGCCTTCGGTGCATCCGGCAAGGGCTTTGCCGCCGTCCTCACTGACCTGCAGCACGGCAAAGCCCCAACCCTGCTGATCTGACAGCAACAGATGTGCCTGCCGGGTTTCCAGATCGTACACGCCGTAGTATTCGATCCATTCCCAGCCTGCCTTGGAAAAGAGGAACCGATGGTCGTCCAGCGCCTGATGGAAGTTATACATGGCCATTTCCAGCAGATCTTCCTCTTCTTCCCCATAGCCGCCTGCCAGCAGCACCTCGTCCTCCAGCAGGATACTGCCATCCTGCCAGGTGAGGATGTAATCCCCCACGGTAAAGAGGGTTTCCTCCAGAGGTGCATCAAAGAAGCCCCACTGGGGTCGGTCTTCCTCCATCCACACCCGGAGCACCCGGCCTTCGCCCTGCCGTAAAAACTGCCGCAAGGTCAAAACGCCGTTTTGCAGGCTGTCGTAGTTCCAGATGCCCTCCAGATCACGGAGATCCCAATCGATCACACCGGTGTTCAGGTTATAGGCGGTCAGTGTGTAATTGCCCATGGGCAGTTCGCCCTCTTTATAGCGGCTAAGGATGATGGCATCCGCCGAGGTAAGCATCCATACCTGGCAGTCCTGAGGATGGATGCCGTCGGCAAAGATGTTCAGTTCCAGCGCCTGCGCGCCCTCGGGAGCAGTCAGGTCTGGCAAGGTCTGCATCCGTCCGGCAAAGCGGGTGTCCAACGCCAGATAAGCATAGGCCTCGGGCTTGCTTGTCAGGATGTCCTCTCCGGTGAGCAGGCCGCTGAAGCACTGCTTCTGCCCGTTTTCGGTGGATTCCGTGAAGTAAAACACCTGAACCGTCTCCCACACGGTGGGCTGGTCAGCCCACTGCACAGTCACATCCCACAACGCTGCACCGCCGCTCAGATCATCCTTGGTCATGGCGTCGGGCAGCACATAGCCGTGGTTATACTCCACCGTTACCGTGCCGCCGGGATACTCCAGCGCAGCATACTCCCGGGCCCAGTTTTCGGTCTGGATAAAGCTGCCCTCCATCCACTCGTTACGGCCGATGATGGCCGTCCGGTCGTAGTATTGCTGGAGGGTCTCGGCCTGCCCCACGTCGGACAAAATGCCGCTTTGCACCGGCGGCTGTTCAACGGTGGTGGTGGTCTGAACGGGGCTCTCTTGGGCAGGCTTGCTGCAGCCGCTCAACAATAGCGCACTCAGCAAAAGGCCTGTGTAAAAACGTTTCTTCATGCGTCCCTCCCGGATCGGTACTCCTGTAACATTGGACTGTCGCAAAGAAAAAATGTTCCCTTTTTGATGGAACTTTTCCCGGTAAACATGGTCTAAACCAGTGAAAAGAATCGAAAAAAGGATGTGTGTTTCATGAAAAAAGGTGGTTTCTTTGTCATTGCCGCACTGGCGCTGTGCGCTGCAGCGCTGATGACCGTGTGCGGCACCCAGCTTTCTGAAGTCTTTCTCCAGATGCACGGTTCTGCTTTGTTTTTGGGGTTGTAAGCAAACAGGGCGCGTTGAAAAATGCAATTCTGTCATTGCGAACCGGTCGGCAGACCGGTTCGCAATCCGTTTCCCAACCCGGGAGGATCCGGATTCCCACGCCAGTGTGCTCACTGGCTCGTGAGCGGCCGAAGCCGCCATTTCGTAGCGCAACCGCCGCTTGCGGCGGCGCTTAGCGCGGAGATGAATGACAGGGTTGTGTGCATTTTGCAACGCGCCCTGTGTCATTTGGTGGGCATATTGCTGCCCGCCGTATGGGCGTGGCACAGGGCGATGGCCAGCGCGTCGGCGGCGTCATCGGGCTTGGGCACTGCCTTGAGGGACAGCATCATGCGGGTCATTTCCATGACCTGCTTTTTTTCTGCTTTGCCGTAGCCCACCACCGCCTGCTTCACCTGCGAGGGAGTGTAGGACACCGGGGTCAGCCCCCGTTCGGCACAGGCGGCAAGAATGACCCCGCGCGCCTGCGCCACCTGAATACCGGTGGTGATGTTGTTGTTGAAAAACAGCTCCTCCACCGCCACCATGTCGGGCTTGACGGTATCCAAAAGGGTACGCATATCCCGGGAAATTTCCAGCAGCCGCCGGGACATTTCCATACCCGCCGGGGTGGTGATAGCGCCATAGCACAGCAGCTTATGCTTGCCCTTGTTGGTTTCAATGGCGCCATAGCCTACGATGGCGTAGCCCGGATCCAGTCCCAGAACGATCATTTTCCCGCTCCCATCATCTGGGCGGCACGCAGGATGCCCAGCTTGCCGGATTC
>CAZVRM010000190.1:0-3737 GCA_964629605.1 uncultured Oscillospiraceae bacterium | reverse complement strand
ACACAGATTACGGCCAAAAACAATCCTGTAGGGGCCGCTGCCCTCAGCGGCCCGTATCCTTTGGTAAGCACAAATCTGACTTTTTTGACACGCTGCACCGCTCTGCCCCCCGGGCAGAGCGGTTTTTCCTGCTATTGACTTGGAGTTCACTCCAGACAGTATACTATAACCACTTTAAAAGGGAGGGAATCTCCTTGCTGAAACTGGATCTTCGCCGCCCGGAGGCACGGGCGACTGTGGCAACCATCCTGTCACTGGCATGGCCTACCATCGTGGAGCAGGTCATGCAAACGGCGGTACAATATATCGACACGGCCATGGTGGGTGCACTGGGCACCCATGCCACCGCTGCGGTAGGCGCTACCGGAACGGTGGGCTGGCTGGTCATCAGCACCATTTCGTCGCTGGGTGTGGGCTTTTTGTCCTATATCGCCCGTGCTTGCGGTGCAAACGACCGGGAGGCCGCCCAAAAGGCCGTGTCCCAGGCCGTTCTGGTGGTGCTGGCAGTGGGTCTGCTGGGCACACTGCTGCCGCTGCTGCTGGCAGAGCAGATTCCCGTCTGGATGCAGGTGGAGGAAAGCATCCGTCCGCTGGCCGCCACCTATTTCTTCATCATTTATCTGCCCATGCTGCCCCGGTCAGCAACCGCCATTTTCGGCACGGTACTGCGGGCGGCAGGTGACACCAAAACGCCCATGAAGGCCGGTCTGATGGTCAACGGCATCAATATTGTGCTCAACTTCCTGCTGATCTACGATACCCGGACGGTGTCCCTGCTGGGTCTGGAAATGACCCTTTTCGGCGCAGGCTGGGGCGTGGTAGGCGCGGCGGCAGCCAGCGCCATCGCCATGACGGCAGGCGGCGTGTTTATCACGGTGGCACTGTGGCGGCATCCCATGGTGTCGCCCAAGGGAATGTCCATCCGCCCCAACCGGGAAATTCTGCTGCCCTGTCTGCGGATCTCTCTGCCCAATATGCTGCAGCGGTTCGGTACGGCGCTGGGCTTTGTGGCCTTTGCCGCCATGATCAACTCCATCGGTCAGGTGGCCACGGCTGCCCACACCATTGCCAACACGGTGGAATCGGCCTTTTACATCCCCGGCTACGGTATGCAGACGGCGGCCGCTACGCTGGCGGGCAACGCCTATGGCGCACATGACCGTAAAAAGATGCAGGAACTGGCCGAGATGTTTATCCCCATCGAGATCGGGCTGATGATCTTGTCGGGTGGTGCGCTGTTCCTGCTGGCGCCGCCCCTGATGGGACTGTTCTCCGGCAGCGCCGAGGTCATCGCTTTGGGCGCGGTGGTACTGCGGATGGTTGCGGTGTCCGAGCCCTTCTACGGCTTTTCCATCATTGTGGAGGGCATGATGATGGGCGTGGGCAAAACCCGGGCGCCCTTCCTGTATAACATCATCGGTATGTGGTGCGTCCGCATCGTGGGTACCTTTGTGTGCACCCAGCTGCTGGGCTTTGGTCTGATCTCGGCCTGGGCCTGCATGATCGCTCACAATATGCTGATCTTTTTGCTGTACCTCATCGCCTATGTGCGGGGAACGTGGAATCCCCTTCATGAAGCATAATGCAAGCCGCCGAGACATCTCGGCGGCTTTTTGCGTACCGTACAGCAAAACAGCATAACTTGACAAAGAAAAAAGGTCTCTTTAATATGATATTATCAAAAAGTAAGGGGTGTTGGTATGCAGGCGATTTTCGGATTGATCCTTGTGATCGCAATCATAGCCGCGTCCTATCGGGTGGGCAAAAGGAAGGGATATTCCGGGCTCCTGTTTGCCTTTTTGGCCACACTCTGTCCCATCATGCCGATCATTGCGCTGATACTGCCCGACAAGTCCCGGAGCAGAGCCGAAGCTGCTGCCCAGCAGCGTAAGATAGATGAAATGAACGCCCGTATCCGCGAACTGGAACGACAGCAGCAGAAACCGGCAGAAAAGAAAACCCCTGCCACGCCCATTGCTGACAGCTATGAAAAAGGTATGCAGTTCTACCGGGAGAAGAAGTATTTCAAAGCCTATCCGCTGCTGGAAAAAGCCGCCCAACAGGGTCGCGTAAACGCACAGTACACCTTGGGCGTGATGCACCGGTACAGTCAAGGCTGCAAAATGGACGAAGACGAGGCTCTGCGGTGGCTGGAGGTCGCCGGAGAACAGGACCATTTGGAAGCCCAGATCGCCTGTGCTTCCATGTATACGGTGGAAAAACGCGATACAAAGAAGGCCTTGTACTGGTATGAAAAGGCCGCCGAGCAAGGGGATGCCAAGTCCCAGTATGCCGTTGCCTTCTATAACAGAGACAATCAGGAAGTCGCCCGGTACTGGGCAGAAAAGGCTGCCGCGCAGGGGCATGAGGATGCGCAGAAGCTGCTGAAGCTGCTGAAACCTGCGGAGGAACCCCAGCCCAAGACCGAGCCCAAGCCCGAATCTGCATTGAACCGGGAAAATATAACGGCAGAGCTGGTCGAGCTGCATCATTTCGCCTTGAAAGCTTACAACAAAAAGGAATATTTCCAGGCTTTGGAGTGGTTTGAAAAGGTAGCAAAAGCCGGTCATTTGGAATCCCAGATCTATTGTGCCCAGATGTACTATCGTGGCCAGGGCTGCGAGGTCGATTATGAAAAGGCGTTTTATTGGAGTGAGCAGGCGGCTGCGCAGGGAAGCAGAACTGCCCAGTCCAATTTGGCGGTCATGTATCGGGAGGGAAAGGGCTGCAATGTGGATCTGGAAAAATCCCTCTACTGGTATGAGAAAGCCGCGGAGCAGGGCGATGACAATGCGCAGTTTTGGGCCGGTATGATGTATGAACTGGGCCAGGGCTGCACAGAAGATGCGAAAAAAGCCCGCTATTGGTACGAAATGGCTGCCGCTCAGGGCAATGAAAAGGCCAAAAAACTCCTTTCGAAATGAGCGCGCTGCAAAATGCGCTCTGTCATTGCGAGGCCTGCGAAACAGGCCGCGGCAATCCGCTTTCCCACGCTGGAGTGTACGGATTCCCACGCAAAATGCCGCCATTAGGCCGCCTGAGATAAGAAAACATACGTCGTAAAAGGCCCCGTTTGACCAATAACATCGTTGCATCGCCTTGACATACACAAAGTATGGCTTCGGCTCTGCGCCTTGTTCTTGGCACAAACGGGGCTCTTTTTCGATGCTTCGCAGTTTCTCGGAGGGAATTTTGCGTTCTGACAATGAAAAACCGCAGCGGGATACTGTATGTATCTCCGAGGATTTTTCTGCAGTCAGGGCGCAAAAGTGCCCTGTGAAACCGTATGTTTTCTTATCTCAGGCGACCTTTAGGCGGCATTTTTGCTCGGAATGACAGGGTGTGGCATTTTGCAACGCGCCCTGTTTTTTGCAGGTTTTATTCGGGTTCTACTTCGGTGACCTTGGCGCGAGCCATGGCCAGATACATGGCGTCACGCTTCTTGATGGACTTGTCGGCCTTGTCGCCGCTGTAGTCATAGAAGCCCTCGCCGGTCTTCACGCCGTATTTGCCGCTCTGGTACAGCTCCTCAAACAGGCCGGAGGGGTACTTGTCGTCGGCCAGATCCTCCCACAGATAGGTGGCGATGTGGTGATGGATGTCCAGACCGCCCTGATCCACCACTTCCAGCGGGCCCAGGCAGGCATAGCGGAAGCCCAGACCGTATTTCATGGCACCGTCAATGTCGGAGAAATCACCGATGCCCTCCTTCTGGATATACAGGGCTTCCCGCAGGA